>ONYV01000037.1 GCA_900322105.1 uncultured Eubacteriales bacterium
CACTCATTCTAAATGCAGAATCCCGATACCATCGGCTGGCTGAATATGCCTTACAGCGTTGTGGACTATCCTGTGATGCATTCGGACAGAGATCCGCTGCTCATCACCCAAAGTGAAGATCCCTATTATCTTTGCCGTGACTTTTATCTGAATAATATCCTCAGCGGCTCGATCTTTATGGACTACCGCAGCAAGCTCGATTCTAAAAACCTGATCCTTCACGGTCATAGTATGGCAAACGGTTCAATGTTCGCTCATATTTTAGACTATAACTCCTTCAGCGTCTATGAGAATGCGCCTGTTCTGACCTACAATACCCTCAAGGAAGCAGGAAAGTGGAAGATCATTGCTGTCGTCAAGACCAATATGCTGGATTCTCACGGTCCTTATTTTGACTATATGAGAGGCGATTTCGGCAGTGACTATGATTTTCTGGAATTTATCTATCAGCTCAGGGTGCGTTCGATCATCGACTGTCCTGTAACGGTCAATGAAAACGACAAGATTATGACGCTGTCTACCTGCGCCTATGATTTTGACGATTTCAGGATGTTTATCGTTGCCCGAAAGGTGCGTGACGGCGAAGATCCTGCCGTGAATGTCGGCAGGGCAAAAATGGCGGCAAATCCGCTGTATCCCGATGTATGGTACTGGAATTACGGCGGCACGAAGCCCGAAGTCACGAGCTTTCAGGATGCGCTCAACAAGAAAAAGATCAGCTGGTATGACGGCACGAAAAAGTGGTCGCAAAAGGACGATGACGAGCTGCCGAAAATGCTGGCTCAGAAAAAATCAGAGGCAGTCAAAAAGCTGCAAAACTATTATGAGCCGTCCGATTATTATGAAAACGAACTCAATTATATCAAGGTGTATGTAGACGCTTATGCCGGCTTTATCAATGATGCAAAAAACACAGGCAGGGTGAATGCCCTGACGTATCAGTGTATGGCGGTCATTGATTCGGTGCAGATGAAGCCTGAAGAGGAACGCGCCGCAGCAAGACAGGCAGCACAGGAAAAAAAGGCAGCCCTCAGCACAGCGAAAAAGAATGCCCTCAGCGCCATGAAAAAGGTCGTGGCAGGCAATACCTACCGCCCGAACCAGCAGGCGAAGATCCAAAAGCTGATGACGATGTATACCGAACAGATCAACGCAGCAGATAATATCGACACCGTGAAAAAGCTGCAGTCGGATGCGGTCGGGCTGCTCGATGCCATACAGACCGATGCAGAGATCACGGCAAAGGAACAGCGCACTTCCAATAAAAAAAAGACATAGCGATGGGCAGACTTTCAGCTTGTACCGTTCCTGTCAGGTATTGTGTATTTTTGTACGCCTTGCCTATCGTCACCAAACAACACAAATCCGAAGGCTTTGGAGGGCAAGCTGTCTGACAGTATCGGATCATAAAATATTTTCATCTCGGAGAGTATCATGGAATACGAAATCATTTTTTATCATTCGGGAAAAACAGCAGAGTGTGAACGCCTTTTGGAGAAGAGGCTTTCAAAATTGGGACTTTCAGCTCTTCCGTCAACGGCGGCGACCGATCCTGCGTCCCTTGCGTCAGAGCTGCAGCAGGCGCTGTCCTGCTCTGATATCGTCATCATCATTGGAGGTCTGGACGGCGGCAGACAAAGTACGGACAGCATCCTGTCACAGATCCTTTCCGCAGAAAAGGAAAGACCGGACTGTGAAAAGTTGGTGGATGATAACGATAACATCGCCTATTTTCTGAAAGCAGGCGATCAGTGTATCGTTGTTCTTCCCGATGAAACAGAAGTGATGGAGGGAATGCTGGATAAACGGATCATGAAAGAACTGATAAAGCAGTATTCCCTGACCGAACAGAAAGATGATACGCCGCCGATCGAAACGGTGACGTCGACGCTGAGAAAACAACTGTCTGAAATGGAACGGTCACGCCCTTCACGTTCGGGCGCATATGCCGATCAGCAGCGCAGAGAAATGAAAAAGCTGCTGACGGCTGCCGTAGCAGTTGGTGCAGCAGGCGTTTTGCTGCTGCTGACGGCTGTGATATTGCTGCTGTTCAGATAAATGATGTGATGTTCAGAATAAACAGATCAAAAAAACCCCGACTGCGGTAAATGGCAGTCGGGGTTTTTGACAGGTTTCGGTCAATAGACTTCTCCGGTTCCCGAGGAAGTCTGATATGTAAAGCGGATGCTTCCAAAGCGCAGCTTCATGATTTTCGGAAAACAGACTCAATGCGATATCGGCTGTTTTTCCCGTTGTTGTTGAATTGTCCCTCTTCCAGAACGGTGGTCAGTTCTTTGTTTTCTTCGGAAAAATGATACAAAACAGAATGACCGCGGTCGTAAGGGGTGATGGTGACGTTTGTATCGCTGTACTCATATGAAAATCTGGTTTTGATGTGTCCTGTGTAAGCATCAATATAACCTGTGCCCGATTTCTGAAACACAAGAGAAGTATGGATCACCGGATTGTCTGCATCATCTTCCTGCAGAACATCGTCAATATACATACGCTGCTCGATAAAATCCCAGCGTCCGATGGGGTTGAATGCAAAATCTGCGCAGCCTGTCATACCGCACAGCAGCGTTATCATCAAAAACAGCAGAGCAATCGTTTTTCGTTTCATCATACCATACTCCTTCAAACTTGTGTATATTCCTATTCTATCATACTCCCCGAAAAAATCAAGTGTCTTTATACGAACAGCAGGGTTTTTGAATGCAGGAATCTTTTCAAAGCCTTGCAATGCAAATCTTCCGATAGGGATTCAACGCTGCGTTGCAAGTATGGAACGGAATGAAACTGAGGTTGAATTTTGTCCGAAAAATAAACATATCTTTGATTGACTGTTTTTGATGAAAATAGTATGATACAGGTAAAGCAAGGGCAGACCGAAAAAAACGGATGATGAAACAGGAGGAGTTTACCATGAAGGAATTCAGCTTATTATATCCCCGAAATGTAAAACCCGATACCAAGACCCTCAGCGATGACGCCGTGAACGACTTGTCAGTTGAGTTTATCTGCGAAAAGCTGTCGGGAGAACTGTTTGAACAGAACATCATTAAAAATATCATGATCAATATGGAAAGAAACCCTGAAGTGATCCGCTACCGCAGAGATGTGTTTGACGATATCTATCACTTCCCGTCTCTCCGAGAACAGATCAAAGACCTTCTCGAACAGCTTGCTTATCTGCGCGAACTGGAAAAATCCACAAAGGACCCCACGGCTTCCCCTGTGTGGCAGCTCATCAACCGTTTGCAGGAGCTGGATATCTATGTGAACTGCATTTCGGGTATTTATAAAACGCTTTCCGAAAATGATATCAGATCGGAAGGGCTGCTTCAGATGAAAGAGTTTGTCGGCTCGATCTTCCTTGAAAGCGGTTTTGAGTATTTGCAGGAAGACATCAAGAGCATGGTCAGTGAAATCAGTCAGGTCAGAAGTCTTTCCATCGGAGTGAACCTTGACAGCAAACTGATGCCGGTAGAGGTGGGCATTGTGTCCATCAACGATACAAAATTCACAAAGCCCGGTCTGCTCGGAAAGTTCATGGAGTATTCCAACAAGAAAAACGGCATTCACAGCGGCAACAGTTTTGAAGGTATGACAAAGATCCATACGGTCGGCAAGGTCAGCGGCGACGATCCCCTGATGTCGAACCTCAGCCGCATCATAACCGAAATGCTCGGCGCTACCGTTAAGCAGCTCAAAAATAAGCTCGCAAAATATACCAACGTCAGCGGCTACAGCCTGACAAAGATGATACCTGAATTTATTTTCTATATCCGCTGGGCAGATTATCTTGCGCAGGTCAGCGAAAAGGGTCTGCCGCTGTGCAAGCCGGAGATCCTCGACAACGGTCTTCGTGAAATGCATACGGAGGGTATCTACAATTTTAAGCTGGCGATACAGGCAGTCAGCGGCAAACAGATCGACATTGTTGGAAATGAGTTTGAGTTTACGAAAGAACACGGCATCTATATCATGACAGGACCGAACCGCGGCGGCAAAACAACGCTGACGCAGGCGGTCGGGCTGGTGTTCCTGATGGCGCAGTGCGGGTTGTATGTACCTGCGGATTCCTGCTCGCTGAGTCCTGCGGACTGCATTTACACGCATTTCCCCGCAGATGAAAACAAAACAGTCGATCTCGGACGTTTGGGCGAAGAATCCAGACGCCTGAGCGAGATCTTTGCCAAAGCGTCTGATGAAAGCCTGCTGCTCTTCAATGAATCCTTAGCCACTACATCCTTTGCGGAAGGTCTGTATATTGCAAAGGACGTGACCAAAGCGCTGCGGTATCTCGGCGCACGCACGATCTTCAACACCCATATGCACGAGCTGGCAATGTCTGCAAAGGAAGTGAACGAGCAGATAGAGGGCGATATGAAGGTTGCCAGTCTGATTACGGGTATCCACGAAGGAAAACGTTCGTTCAAGATCTTTATTGCGCCGCCTGAGGGCGTGAGCTATGCGCAGGATATCGCAAAGAAATACGGCGTGACGATCGACCAGCTCATGAAAACGATCAAGCGCTGAACTGTCCCGAACTGACAGAACGATGGAGCGCCGGAGTTTGTTTTGATCTGCTAAAATCACAGTGATGTTCCTGTCCGACCGATATGCAAAATGAAGCTGAAAAAGCCGTGACGTACTGCGGCAGTATGCTTTCACTTTTACGATCATTACCGCATTCTCAAAACGCGAATGCGGTAATTTTGCTGTGCAAAACAAAAAACCGCCGAGCAAAACACTGCGGCGGTCGGAAAATTTGAAGTTGTTTTCGGCAGATCAGCCCAAGTTTGCTTTGATGGCAGCAAGAAGCTCTTCGTATGTCTCAAAAGCAGGCAGTTCGGGGTTATCCTGCTTGATCTTGTCGGTACTTTTGAAGAGGAAGCCTGCTTTGCTGGCTTTGATCATGCCAAGATCGTTGTAGCTGTCACCGCTGGCGATGGTTTCATAACCAATGGACTGCAGCGCCTTGACGGTGGTGTATTTTGAGTTCTCGATACGCATTCTGAAACCTGTGATCTCGCCGCTGTCGGCTACTTCAAGGGTGTTGCAGAAAATGGTCGGCCAGCCGAGCTTTTGCATCAGCGGCTTTGCAAACTGAGTGAAGGTATCGCTGATGATGATGACCTGTGTGAGAGAACGCAGCTCATCCAAAAACTCCTTTGCGCCGGGCATGGGGTCGATCTTTGCGATGGTCGCCTGAATTTCTTTCAGTCCAAGACCGTGCTCTTTGAGGATGTTCAGACGGTAGTTCATCAGCTTTGCGTAATCAGGCTCGTCACGGGTGGTTTTTTTTAGTTCGGGAATGCCGCTTGCCTCTGCAAAGGCGATCCAGATTTCAGGTACCAATACTCCTTCAAGATCCAAACAAACGATATCCATTTTTCATTACTCCTTTTTCTTAAATTCGGAAAAACCGACAAAATGATTATAGCATAATTCTGTCGGACTGAAAAGAGGAAATCTGCAGTTTTCTGAAAAAACTGTTCAGCGCCGACAGACCGTTCCGTCAGGAATGTCTGCGTTTTCGATCAGAACGGCAGGACCGATCTCACAGCCTGCGCCGATCGTTGTGTTGCCCCGAATGACGGAAGAGGGCAGAATGACCGTTCCCTTGCCGATGGAAACATCTGCGCCGATGATCACGCCGTCAGGACAGGGAATGATGACGCCGCACTCCATCATCGCTTTCATGACCTTTTGCCTTGCAATCTCGTTCAGCTCCTGTAATTGGAAACAGTCGTTTGCGCCAAGAACGGAATCGGCGCTCTCCGCCTGACAGACACCGACTGTTTTTCCTTTTTCTTTCAGGATGGTGATGGTGTCTGTGAGGTAATACTCGCCGGTGAGCGGACTTTTTTGCAGAGCGCTGACTGCTTCGATCAAAGCGTCTGTTTTGAAACAGTAAACGCCCGAATTGACTTCTTTGATCCTGCGTATCTCGTCGGTTGCTTCCTTTTCTTCGACAATGCCGCTGAGGGAATCGGACTGTGAATCACGCAGAATCCTGCCGTAGCCGAAAGGATCGCTCACTTCGGCGGACACGACCGTACAGGCGTTGTCATATTGATCGCTGAGTACGCTTTGAAGGGTGTCGGCGGATACAAAAGGCGCATCGCCGTTGAGGATCACGGTTTTGCTGTCGGTATGCTGTTTCAGAAACGGAAGGGCTGTCATGACGGCATGACCTGTGCCAAGCCGTTCGGACTGAAAGACGGTCTCTGTCGGAACGCTCAGGGAGCGCAGATACTCTTCCACATATTCTCGTTTGCTGCCTGTGACAACACAGATATGTTCGATGCCGGCAGAACGCACGGTGTCGATCACCCATCCCAGCATCGGCTTGAAAAGCACCTCGGACAGCACCTTCGGTTTGTCGGACTTCATTCTTTTTCCTTCGCCGCCTGCTAAGATCACGGCGCAAGCATTTTGCTGCATAAAAATAACCTCCCATGAACGGTGTATTTGTAATATGGATATGAGAAAAGCGCCCGATCATTCTGTGAGCGCAGGAATATTATGTTATGAAATACATTAAAAATATAAAAATATATTCAAATTTTTATAAAAAATGTTTTTCTTTGTTGTTCAATGCAGTTTAAGCCACATTTACTACAAATGGGTGTAACACACACCCTCTATCCCATTTGATTGGGACTACTTTCTTTAGAATTTGATATGCACCATTCAAATCGGCATTGATTTTTATTCCTTTATTCGACACAAACAAACCTCTGTGTATTCTTCTTGCTTTGTTGTAATTCTCTTTTACAGGTGCTTCTCCATCGATGAAACTTGTACCGCTTGTATAGCTTTCTTCGGTTAATATAACTGCTATACCTTTTTCTTCTGCTTTGTACTGTATCATTTCAATTAACCTTGCAAAAGGTATTTGAACAAAGTTTTGGTTTTCTTTTTTGGAAAGTTTACTGTTTTGTTTCCACTCTTTATTTTTGCCTATGACGATTGTATGAATATCGTTTTTTACACAGTAATTGATAATGTATCGGCTTGCTTTGTGCAAATAATCATCAATTTTACTATTTCTCTTTTCAGTCAGCCTATCCATTTGTTTTGAATAATCAACTTTATTCATTCTTTTAGTAACTTCTCTGTAATAACTGATTTGCTTATTGTAATACTGATTGATAGACTTTAAGGGTTTTCCGTTTATCATAAACGCTTTATTGCCTGTATTATTACAAACCGTTGCTAAATTGTTTACCCCTATATCTATTCCGATATAACGCTGATTATCTGATTTTAATTCGGGTACATCAATGTTATACACTACTTCTGCAACGATCCTATTTCTATGCGGTATCAATCTGACTTGCTGAAAAGATACAAAATTTTCTTTATCCGTAAATTTTGGCTTGACTGTAAAGCCTTGAAACACTTTCGGAAAGTGTATTTTGCCGTCTTTCATTTTACAGTTCTGATTTGTTAAAATCAAAATATAATGGCTGTTCTTTTTAAGATATTTGGGTAATTTAGGTCTGCCTGTGTATTTTTCCTTATGTTTACTCCAATCCTTTATGCTTACCATAAACGCTTTCCAACTCTTATCAAGAAGTCTTAAAATCTGCTGTGCTGATTGTGCTGTAGGCATATTCTGATAATCGGGATATTCTGCATCTGCTTTCAATAGTTTATCTAAATCACCGTATTTTAGCAGTTTTTTGTTTTGCATAAATTCCTGACGGACAAGATAATTTGCGTGATTATACAGATTTTTGGATAGTTTGCAAAAAGACAGTATCAGAGAAAAGTAATTATCTGACGATTTTATAATATGTTTTTCAGTTCTCGTTTTGTTCGTCATCTGATAATATCTCCTTTATCCTTTGTACTTTTCTTCTGCTGTATAATTTCATTGAATAGCAATGCAAAAGACTTACGATTTCCTCAAAAATTTCTTGACTGTCAAGTTTTTCCGAACCGACTTCACTCATAACAACAATTTCACAATTATATTTTTTAAATAAGTGATAGAACAAATCAAAACCAACTCTTGAAAGTCTATCCTTGTAAGTGATTACAACCCGTTCTACTTTATTCTCTGTTATGTCATCTAACATCTCAAAAAATTCTTTGCGTTTTTCAAAACTTATTCCGCTAACATATCCATTCATAAAGCAAAACTGTTTTAACAATTCAATTTGGTTGTCAAGGTCTGGCTTTTGTTTTGATGTAGATACTCTTGCGTAAATATATGTTTTACGTTTCAAGTCCTTATTTAGAAAAGCATATACGCTGTCTGTATCATAATCATATCGTCCATTAGGCAACAGTTTCGTTTTTATAATTCCCTCTTTTACATATTTAGTAAGTGTTTGTCTTGATATTTTTAG
>ONYV01000276.1 GCA_900322105.1 uncultured Eubacteriales bacterium
GGCTTAAATAATATAAGAATGAGAATAAATAATCAATCAGGAATAGACCTCTTAGGGTGTTATCATTATTTATTCTTTTTTATTATCTGCCGCCCTTAAAAATCTGACAAAACATAATAATAAACGACAAAATAAACTCTCTTAACTTGTCTTTACTTATTCACAGCACAGATCCGAAAGGAGGTGCAGACTATGAAAAGCAAAAAGCAGTTTGTTATCATCATTTGTCTGATCGCCGCAGTGGACGCTTGCGTCATATTTTTGTTTGTAAGGTTCTGGAATTGGTTCATTACGGTGCCGCTGCCGAAAAGCGGTGTCTGGCATAATGAAACGTTGCATATGGATATAGATTTTGATCGTTTCTATGATGTTGGCGGAGACTGCGTGACGGTGTACAGCAGCGACGGAAAGACGAAAACGAAGTACAATTTAGGCGGCTTGGAAAGAGGAACCTCTGTTGAGATCCATCCGATACGGGATGGATATATCATCGATACGGAAGTATTGCTCGAAGGAACATATGTGTATTACGATACTAATATATTTACTATCACGTCAGACCGAAACATTACATACGAGTTTCACAGGTCAGATAGCGCAGCGTATTGGAAACAATAAACGGTGCAAAAACAGCATAAAAAATACTGAAAAACAGCGTCGGTTCTGTCCGGGGCTGTTTTTCAGCTTTTACGGCATATTCTGAGTGTGACGCTCTGTCATCAGGCAGAGATTTTTGCATGGGTGTGTCTGTCAGTCCTTTTGACAGCGTAAAGCGCCGATTTATGTAGCATTCTGCAAAAGCTCCAGTGTGATCGTGATGCAAAATTCCTGATCGCTGCTTTTGCACATGACGGCGCCGTGGTATTTTTTGATCGCTTCACCCAGCGAGAACAGACCGAATCCGTGTTCCTTTTTGTTGGCTTTGGTGGTGTAGGGAATGCCGTTTTGCAGGATCACCTTCTGCGCAACAGGATTGCTGATCTGTAAAAAGAGATATCCGCTGCCGCACTGACATTTGATATGTATCGTCTTTTTTTCATCGTTTTTCAGTTCGGAACAGGCTTCGATCGCATTGTCCAGCGTGTTTCCGAGGATGACGCAAAGATCGGTCGGCTGTATCGACTGCGTTGGCAGTGCGCCTTCAAAGACGATCTCTGTGTTGTATTTTGCGGCAAGCTCTGCCTTGTCCGAGATCAGGCCGTCCGCAATGCCGTTTCCCGTATCGTAGCCTTTGATAACAGACGATGTTTTGCCAAGCTGCTGACGGATAATGACCAGCGCTTCATCCGTCCTGCCCTGTGTCAGCAGTTCTTCCAGACAGATACAGATATTTTTGGAATCGTGGCGATATTGGCGCAGGGCAAAATTAGATTCCGACAGCTTTTGATAATATGCCAATTGGTTTTGCAGCTGTTTTTCGTAGAGTGCCGCATCTTTTTTGACACGTTTGTTTGTAACGGAATAGAGCAGCAGACCCGAAACGATCATGCCGTGCGTTACGATCAGCAGCATAAACACAAACTTCGTTCCGTTGAGCAGGACAGGGCTGTTATAAAATGACAGCCGCTGAATTGCCAAAGAAAGCAGCGCGTTGCAGATCAAAAGCAGCAGCAGGATCCATTTTGTACTCAGCGGCGTCCAGTCGATCATGTATTTCAGACTGGTGCGCAGTGAGGTGCAGGAAATGATGATGCATAAGATCAGCAGCACGATATGCACGATCAGTTCAAAGGTCAGCTCGATATTCTGTTCGTCGGGAAAGATCATCAGCGCAGTAGAAACAGCGATCACACATACCGTCGTCAAAGCGGCGTATGTCATGACCAGCGTGGACAGTCTGACGCCTGAAAAGCTCTGCCAAAGGCTCAGCAGTGAAAGGATGGGACAAAGATATATCAGCATCCTGAAAACTCCGTCCTGTGCAAAAAGCCCTATCAGCAGCGCCGATATCAGAACAGCGGCAGTGGACAGTATCAGACGTGTTTTGTTCCCGACTGCTCTGAACACCCTGCCTGCCATGAGCATCAGGACGGCATGATATATCATCACTTCCAAAAAGCAAACGATTCTGATAATAAATATCACGACCTTTATTAGACTTCCTCGGAAACTTCCGAAGCACCGTCTTACTTGTCTTTTTTGCGCCGGGCTTTGTGTCTCTCCCTTGCATGACACCAAGCAGTGCTGCACTCGAGACGCTTTTTCCGGCACAAAATATCCTGCGTAATACGGCACTTCTTGTTTGTTGTGATCTCATTTGGTGTTGCCTTAAAGCTGTATGTAATAATTTCTGACAAATTCCATATAGCTTTTTTTGAAATTGGAAAGATGACTGCGCCCGATGCTGGCTCTTTCGCCGTTGGTGAGCAGCAGCTCGCTGCCGTGTATCGAGGCAACGCAGTACATATTGACAACATAGGATTTATGGATACGGTAAAAGCAATGCTGCGGCAGCATCTTCTGCACCTGTGACAGCGTTTTGGAGCTGTGATATACTTCGTCATTTGTGCGGATCAGGCAGTATTTGCCGTCGCCTTCGAGGTAAAGGATCTTTCCTGCATCCAGCGTGATTTGTTCGCCGTCCTGATTGATGACGATATGGTTCATCATACGGTGCGACTGCAAAAACTGATCGAGGGCAGAGCGGAGCTTGGCTTCATCGATCGGCTTGACAAAAAAACGGAACGGCTGCACTTCAAACGAATCATAAACGAACTCCGGAAAGCCGGTGATAAAGATGATACAGCCTGTAAAATTTCTGCTGCGCAGGGTCTTGGCCGCTTCCATTCCGTTGCCGTTTTGGAAGCGGAAGTCCAGAAAAATAACATCAAAAAGGATCTCTTTCTTCAAAAGTGAATCAGTATCGGAAAACTCAAAATAATCTGCGGCGATCCTCTTATCTTTGCAGTAGTCCACGAGGACAGCTTTCAGGCTTTCACGAAATACGCTGTCGTCATCACAAATAGCGATTTGCATATAAAACCTCCCTTTTAGGCTCTCCGCGCAAAGCAAGCCTTTCGGCTCAGCGCCGCATCTGCGTCATTATCTTTGTGCGGCATTGCCTTTATCCTGTATTTCAGCTTTGAGATCTCTGTGTGTTTTGATTACCAAAGTATTATAGCATATTCTGTCCCCTTTGTACAATTATTTTTACAAACAAATTATCAAAAGTTCAGAAAGAAAACATTTGAATATTCGACAAAAGCATGATATAATATATTATCATTTTATTCTGAGGTGTAATGGCATGGAAAAGTATATTTCTGTTGACAATATTGATTCTTACTATGAACAGGTCGTCAAAAGACAGATGTCAAGCGCAACCGTTGCGAAGCTCGTTGGCGGTCTTGTTATTATCCTGACGGCGATCGTTGTCAGCATCGTGCTGATGGTCACGGTAGCGGACTGGCTGTTTCCGTTTGTGCTGATGATGGTGGGATTGGGCGGATATCTGATCTATTACCTTCTCAAACATTCCCGTGTGGAATATGAATACACCTTTGTGCTGGGCGAACTGCGCATCGCAAAGATCAAGGGCAGGTCAAAGCGCCGCACCATAAAATATTGATGATCTGGGGCGTTATGTCAACCGGCAAACAGGCAAGCGCAATATCGACCCTTCCAAATATCCGAACCTGCTCCATGCGGCGGTGGACGATTACCGCTATGATACATATTATTTCATCATTCATGACAAAGTGAGAAAAAAACCTGCTGTTCTGCTGATGACGCCGAACGAAAAAACATTCAGCCTGATCCGTCCGTATCTTTCCGTCGAGCTGAAAAAGAAGTTCATCGAAATGCAGAAGGATGACGAGCTGATACAGTCTGTGATCGAAGCGCAGAATAAGATCTATGCGGAAAAGGCAGGAAAAAGATCCGGTAAGGATACCGTCAGGGAGAGTGCCGCAAAGCAAACGTCAGACGGATCGGCATCGGACGAACAAAAGGCGGATGATGATCAGAAGTCAAGCGAACATGACACTTTCGGTACGGAGAAAAAAACGGATACGGAAGCCCCGAAGACAGACAGCAAGAAAAACAGCACTTCACACTCAAACGGAAACGCTCAGAAGTCATCCCAAGGTCAGAAAAAGAAGAATCACCGCAATCATAAAAAAACTCAGCAGCGGAAAAACGGTTCTTCCGGTTCATAACAAGCGATCATATTGATATTTGTGAAAGCCTTCTCTTTGCAAAAAACAGAGAAGGCTTTTGCCTTAAGCAAAACGAAACGCTGTCGGTTGACTTTTTGCGGATTTTGGTGTAGCATAAGATCAGCAACAGCGGAAAGGAGGATGCGTATGCTGTGTGAAAGCCTGCCCGGTATCGAGTGGTTTGCAAATGATAATCCGTATACGGAGTGTAATTTCAAGTTTCATTATATTATTCTGCCTGATGTGAAGGAAGAGATCATGACGGTGAAGATATGGCACGGAAAATACTGCTACGAAAAAAGTCAGGATGAGATCGTGTCCGAAAGGGCGTTTCCTTTGACAAAAGGCGGCAGAGATGAAATGATCGACTATATCCGTTCGGAGAACGCAGGTTATCATCAATAGAGGAAGTCTGATAGGAAGTGTGATCCTGCTATGGCAGCACACGTTTTGTATGTGTCAGACGGAACGGCAAAAAAATTTTTCAAAAAACACTTGCAATTTTCGATTTGATGTGGTATAGTAATGAAGTGCTGTTGAGATATCAAAAAGCACGATCTTTGGAGAGTTGTCCGAGCTGGCCGAAGGAGCACGATTGGAAATCGTGTAAACGGCTACAACCGTTTCGAGGGTTCGAATCCCTCACTCTCCGGAAACGGCGATCAGCCGTACAAAATTCGCGTTCGACTTTTGTCGGACGCGATATTTCTTTTCTGCGTTATAAAACTGTTTTTTTCATGATTTTTTCCTGCCTGCTGATAAAAAAACATGAAAAAGAACAACCGCCGATGACCATATATGGCTGTCGGCGGTTGTGTTGTTTTGAAAAAGATCAGGATGATGAATGTGTCATTTGTCATGCAGAAGGCTCAGCGTCCTGCAAAGTGTCGGCAGAATCGGCAGAGGAGAGTGTGATCCGAATACTGTCGTTTTGTACCAGCAGAGGGAAACCGTCTTTGTCGGTCGTCAGCTTGAAATGCCGGGGATCATCGGGGAGATAAAATACATAGCTGCCGTCAGAGCTTTGTTCCTGACAGGTCAGGGCATCATCTGACAATAAGCGGAAAGCGTCAAAGACTTTTTTTGCTGCGCTGTTTTCAGGAACAGGCAGTGTTTTTTTGCAAATCAGCGAACCTAAAGAATAGCTGCAGCTTCCCTGCGCAGTGCTGACGGTAAGACCCGAAAGAGAATCGGGAGATGTAAAGGTGAGAGAAGCGGTCTCTTTGTTGATATAGCGGATCTGACACTGATAGGACGTGTCCCCGACAGAGATGAGCGCAGGAGCATCGAGCGTGCTGTGAACAGAGGGTACAGTCACACGCTCCTGACAGCCGCACAGCGCCGTGCCGAACACAAAAGAAAGCAGCGACAGCAGCATGAGCTTTTTCAAAGCATCACCTTATTTTATAGAAAGATGGTTTTCAGTTCAGATATCATATCACTTGGCAGCATCGCTCTTGCGGAGTATTTTTCGGCGCACCTGTCACCGACCAGTCCGTGATAATAAACGCCGTTGACGGCGGCTTCCTCGGGTGTCATCCCCTGCGCTAAGAAGGAAGCGATCATGCCTGCCAGCATATCGCCGCTGCCGCCCTTGCCCATGCCGTTGTTTCCTGTCAGGTTGAC
>ONYV01000040.1 GCA_900322105.1 uncultured Eubacteriales bacterium
ATCCTTACTATTAGACTTCCTCGGGAACTGGAGAAGTGCCGTATTACGCAGGATATTTTGTGCCGGGCGAAGCGTCCCGACCGCAGCACTACTTGGTGTAATGCAAGGGAGAGACACAAAGCCCGGCGCAGAAGAGACAAGTAAGACGGTGCTTCGGAAGTTTCCGAGGAAGTCTGTTATAACAGGCAGCACGGCTGTGTGCTGCCCGTCGTAGACATATCAGTATTTTCTGAAACGGTTGTAGCGCAGCTCGATCAGTTTTTCGATCGGCATGGCTGACTTTTTGTCAAAGGTATCGGCAATCAGGTTTTTCAGACTGTCAAACAGCTTGCTCTCGATATCCTTCGGTTCACGGATGATCCTTTCGATCACGCCCAACTTGAACAGATCCTGCGCTGTCAGCTTCAGACACTCCGAGGCTTCGGCAGTCTTGCCGGGATCTTTCCACAGGATACTGGCGCAGCCTTCGGGAGAGATCACGGAATAGATCGCTTTTTCCAGCATCCACACTTCATCCGCTACTGCTAACGCAAGTGCGCCGCCGCTGCCGCCTTCTCCGATGAAGATCGAGAGAATGGGTGTTTTCAGCGTCATCATCTCCATCAGGTTTTCTGCGATCGCCTGTCCCTGTCCGCGTTCTTCTGCGCCGATGCCGCAGTATGCGCCCGAGGTATCGACAAAGCAGATCACAGGACGGTGGAACTTCTCCGCCTGTTTCATCAGACGCAGCGCCTTGCGGTAGCCTTCGGGATGCGCCGAGCCAAAGTTGCGTGCCATGCGTTCCTTGAGGTTTCTGCCCTTTTCCAGTCCGATCACCGTCACGGGCTTTCCGTTGAGTTCGGCAATGCCGCCGATCACGGCTTTGTCGTCTGCGAATCTTCTGTCGCCGTGCAGTTCAAAGAAGCTGTCACCGAAAATTCTGGTGATATAGTCGATAGAAGTAGGTCTGTCGTTGGCTCTGGCAGCCGTTACATGATCGTAAGCACTCATTTTCCGACATCCTCCTTTTCCGCCTGCCTTGTATGCAGCCGTATGAGCTTTGCAAGCGTATCTTTCATATCTTTTCGTTCCACAACAGCGTCAATAAAGCCCTTTTCCAGCAGGAACTCCGCCGACTGGAAATCTTTCGGCAGTTTCTGACGGATGGTCTGTTCAATGACTCTCGGTCCTGCAAAGCCGATCAGTGCGTGCGGTTCGGAGAGGATGATATCGCCCTCCATCGCAAAGCTCGCCGTTACGCCGCCTGTTGTGGGGTCTGTCAGCACGGTGATATACAGCAGCCCTGCGTCACTGTGTTTTTTCACAGCGCCGCTGGTCTTTGCCATCTGCATCAGCGACAAAATACCCTCCTGCATTCTTGCGCCGCCCGAAACGGTAAAAATGATCACAGGCAGACCGTGCGCTGTGGCATACTCAAACGCTCTCGTGATCTTTTCGCCCGTCACCGTACCCATCGAGCCCATCATGAACTGAGAGTTCATCACAGCGATCACGGTTTTTTCGCCGTTGATCTCGCCAACGCCCGTGATGACCGATTCATTTTCGCCGCTGCTGAGTTTTGCGCTCCTGAGCTTTTTCTCATAATCGGGAAATCCGATCTTATTAACAGACGTCATATCAGCGTCCATTTCGGCAAATGTTCCCTCGTCCATCGTCATTTCAATGCGCTGTCTGGCGGCGATGCGGAAATGATAGCTGCATTTCGGACAAACCTTGTGGTTGTCCATCAGATCGGACGAAAGCACCGCATTTTTGCACACAGGACACTTGATCCAGAGTTCTTCGGGAATGTACGGATGATTCTCTGCAAATCCACCCTGATTTTCCAGCTCATTTTTCGGTTTCAGAAAATTAAAAATATCCGGCAATTCATACACCTGACCTATCCTTCGCTAATCGTTTAGCTTATTTCTTACAAGCCGATAAAGCACCGTACAGTTTTGCTGCAAAACGGTGCTTTATTGTCATTGTCATGATTTGATGTTTCAGTTCTGCTCTTTTTTCTTTTCGAGCTTTTCCTGCCGTTCCTGCATAAAGCTCGTGGTATATTCTCCCGAAACAAATTCGGGATCGGACAAGATATCGATATGAAGATTGCGGTTATGCTGAATGCCGTTGATCGTCAGTTCGCTGAGCGCCATCTTCATTTTGCGTATGGCAAGCTCTCTGGAACGTGCCTGCACGATCAGCTTGCCGATCATGGAATCATAATACGGCGGCACGGTATAATTCTGATAGATCGCCGTATCGAACCTCACGCACGGACCGCCCGGAATGTGGATAAAGTCCAGCGTACCGCAGCTCGGAAGAAAGTTTCTTTCGGGGTCTTCCGCATTGATGCGGCATTCAATGGCGTTGCCGTGCATATAGATCCTGTCCTGCGTGACCGTCAGCTTGGCGCCCGATGCGATGCGGATCATCCAGTGCACGATATCAATGCCCACGACCATTTCCGTCACAGGGTGTTCGACCTGCAAACGGGTATTCATTTCCATAAAGTAGAAGTTTTTGTCTTTATCTAAAAGGAACTCGACCGTTCCTGCGTTTTCGTAGTTAACGGCTTTGGCTGCCTTGACAGCGGCGTCCATCATTTTTTCACGCAGCTCGGGGCTGATGGCAGGGGAAGGACATTCCTCGATCAGCTTTTGATTTTTACGCTGCACCGAGCATTCCCGCTCTCCCAGACAAACCACATTGCCGTATTTATCACAGAGAAGCTGCATTTCGATATGCTTGACAGGCGTGATGTACTTTTCCATATAGACTGCGCCGTCGCCAAAAGCGCTTTGCGCCTCTGCCTTTGCCGACAAAAAAGCATTGTCAAAATCAGCGATCCTGTCCACACGGCGGATACCTCTGCCGCCGCCGCCCGAACGTGCCTTGACCAGAAGCGGAAACCCGATCTCCTTGGCTTTTTCTCTTGCCAGAGCGATATCATCGATCACATCGCTGCCGGGTGTGACGGGAACGCCTGCCGCTCTCATGGTTTTTCTTGCCTCGTCCTTATCGCCGAGCTTTTCGATCATTTCGGCGGAAGGACCGATAAATTCGATATTACACTTTTTACAAAGGGACACAAACTTGGCGTTTTCAGAGAGCAGTCCGTAGCCCGGGTGGATTGCCTGAGCGCCCGACACCACTGCCGCCTCCAAGATCGCCGCCATATTCAGATAGCTGTCCGATACCTGTGCGCCGCCGATACAGTAGCTTTCGTCCGCCATGCTGACGTGCAGCGCATCTTTATCGGCCTGCGAATATACTGCCACCGTTGAGATACCCATCTCACGGCACGCTCTGATGATCCTTACTGCAATTTCGCCACGGTTGGCGATCAGTATTTTTGAAAACACTTGCAACACCCTCACGGTATATTTCCCGCAGCAGACATTTTTGTCCGCTTTTTTCGGGATCTGTCATTCTGAATGTATGCGTAAAATGCGGCTGTTTCGATCGGCTTTCGGCTGTATGTACAGGTATCCCGAAAGACACATCCGCCCTTTGCCATATCGAAAAACCGAATGTCAGGCGCAAGACCTTTCGACCTTTTACCCTGCTGACATTTTACAAAGCGTATGCGGCAAAAGATCCGTCACCGCTCATCTTCACGCTGACGGAGCCGTTTTTGCCGCTGCGCTCACTCTTCCGTATTGACTTTTTCTTTCGGTATCAGCGCAAAGGAAAACTCTGCCTGTGCGGCGATCTTGCCGTTGACATAGCCCTTTCCTGTGACAAAATAAAACATTCCTCTGCTTTTTGTCAGTTCACACCTGATCTCAAAGGTATCGCCCGGAAGGACCTGGTGCTTGAACTTTGCCTTGTCGATACCCGTAAAGAACGGTACACTCTTTGCCGATACCTCTGCGATGATGACCGAGCTTGCCTGCGCCATCATCTCACACAGGATCACCCCCGGCACAACAGGGTGTCCGGGGAAATGTCCGTCTAAAAACCATTCGTTCCCTGTGATATATTTCTTTCCCTCGCAAGTAGTTTCGCCTGTTTTGGTCGCTTCGTCAATGAGAAGCATCGAATTTCTGTGAGGGATCACCGATTCCAGTTCCTGCTTGTTCATACTCTGACCTCCCGATCACTTGATCGTAAACAGGGTCTGACCGTATTCCACGACCTGACCGTTTTCTACGCAGACAGCTGCGATCTCGCCGCTTTGCTCTGCCGTCACTTCGTTCATCAGCTTCATCGCCTCGATCAAACAAAGCACATCTCCCTTATTCACCTTGCTGCCGACAACCACATACGGTTCCTGATCGGGAGAAGGCGCCGCATAGAACACGCCTACCATCGGAGAAGTCACCGCTTTGCCGTCCTCCTGTTTGGTTTCTTCATGGATAAACGGTGTCGGAAATGACTGCTTTTCTTCTGCGATCTCGTCCGCAGCAACAGATACCGCCGCAGGAACTGCCGCAGCAGCAGCGACACCTGCCGTCTTCTGCGTGATCGTCAGCGCTTCGCCATTTTCGGCAACGATCTCTATTTTTGTTGCTTTCGAGCCGTTAAACGCTTTCAAAAGCTCTTTGATCTCTTCTACACTGTACATTGACTCTCCACCACCTTATCATTTACGAAACGCAATACAAGCATTGTGTCCGCCGAAACCGAAGGTGGTCGAGATCGCCATTTTCAGCTCAGCCTGCGCTGCCGTATTGGGTGTATAGTTCAGATCGCATTCGGGGTCGGGCTCTTTGTAGCCGATCGTCGGCGGGATAATGCCGCTTCTCAGCGCCTGAATCGCAGCGATCGCCTCTACGGCTCCCGTTGCGCCCAGCATATGCCCCGTCATAGATTTTGTCGAACTGATATGCGCCTGATAAGCGCCCTCTCCAAGAGCTGCTTTGAATGCTTTTGTCTCTGTAGAGTCGTTCATCGGGGTGCTGGTGCCGTGTGCGTTGATATACAAAGCGGATGCGTCGCCGTCAAACTCTGCTTCGTCCAGTGCAAACTTCACACAACGTGCTGCGCCTGCCGCTTCGGGATCGGGCGCTGTCACGTGGTATGCATCACAGGTATTGCCGTAGCCGCAGATCTCCGCATAGATCTTAGCACCTCTTGCCACAGCGTGGTCATAGTCCTCCAGGATCAGCATCGCTGCGCCTTCTCCCAGTACAAAGCCGTTTCTGCGCTTATCAAAGGGGATAGACGCATTTTCGGGGTCTTCACTCATCGTCAGCGCCTTACAGCTGGTAAAGCCCTTGATCGCCAGCGGATGGAGCGCTGCTTCTGCGCCGCCTGCGATCACTGCGTCGGCATAGCCGAACTTAACAAGACGGAACGCCTCTCCGATCGCATGAGTGGAGGTAGAGCAGGCTGTGACGACAGGCAGACAAGGTCCCTGCGCTTTATATTTGATGGCAATATTGCCTGCTGCGATATTGCTGATCATCATAGGGATAAAGAACGGAGAGATATTTTTGTCGTTAAACATATTTTTGCACTGCTCATAGAAGGTGTCGATGCCGCCGACGCCCGATCCGACATATACGCCGAACCGTTCAGGAGCGACATTTCCCATGATCTTGCTGTCCTCGACCGCCTGAGCTGCCGCCGCCATAGCGTACTGTGTGTACAGATCCATTTTGCGGATATCTCTTTTTTCGATATATTCAGCAGGATCGAAGCCCTTGACCTCAGCAACGACTTTTGCCTTTGTCAAGGAAGGGTCATATCTGGTAACAAGTGTGATGCCGCTTTTGCCGTTTTTCAGCGACTCCCACATGGTTTCAACATTGTTTCCTACGGGAGTGATCGCTCCCATTCCTGTAACTGCAACTCTTTTCATCATATTTGTCCATCCTTCCCTTCACTGACCCGAACGGTGACGCATCAGGCTGTCCTCGTTCAGATCGCCATTCCTCCGTCAACTTTGATGACTTCGCCTGTGATATAGGACGCTTCGTCAGACGCTAAGAACGCCGCTGTATTGGCGATATCCTCTACCATGCCCGGACGCTTGAGCGGAATAGCGTTCAGCGCCGCTTCTCTTGCCTTTTCGGGCATAGCGTCCGTCATATCCGTTTTGATAAATCCGGGTGCGATCGCATTGGCAGTGACGTTTCTTGAGCCAAGCTCCTTCGCAACGGATTTTGTCAGTGCGATCATGCCTGCCTTTGCGGAAGCATAGTTTGCCTGACCTGCGTTGCCGTTGATGCCTACGATCGAAGAAATATTGATGATCCTGCCTCTGCGCTTTTTCATAAAGTGCTGATACAGACATTTCGTCATATTGAAAGCGCCCTTGAGGTTGACGCTGATCACTGCGTCAAAATCAGCTTCTGTCATGGCAAGGATGAGCTTATCTCTGACGATGCCTGCATTATTGACAAGGATATGTACCTCGCCAAATTCTGTGATGATGTCCTCAACGGTTTTCTGTGCCGCAGCAAGATCCGCCACGTTGCATTCATATGCCTTGACCTTTACGCCCTTTGCGCTCAGCTCAGCAACGGTCTCCTCTGCCTTTTCACCGTCGTTGAAGTGCAGAAAAGCAATATTAGCGCCCAGCTCCGCAAATTTCAGCGCAATGCCTTTTCCGATCCCTCTGGATGCGCCTGTGATGACTGCTGTTTTACCTGTCAATTCAAACATACTCCTGCCCCGATGCTCAGCAAAGAGCATCAAGTCCCTCCTTATTTTCAATATTCACGGCGCTCACGTCCGCATTGATCTTTTTGATCAGTCCTGTCAGCGTTTTTCCCACGCCGACTTCGATGAAACGGTCTGCGCCGTTTTCGATCATATTTTCTACGGTCTTTTGCCAGCGAACAGGATGGTTGATCTGTAAAGCGATCAGTTCCTTATAATCTCCTGCATACGGCTCTGCCGTACAGTTGGCAAAAACCGGGAGCTTCGGTTCATCAAGAGCGATACCGGCAAGATACTCTCTCATCCCGTCAGACGCTTCGTCCATAAACGGAGAATGAAAAGCGCCGCTGACTGCGAGCTTTACTGCCTTGCCTTTGATCTCTTTCACCTTTGCGCAAAGTGCGTCGATCTCATCCCCGGATGCCGCCACCACCGTCTGCGCAGGGCTGTTGTAATTGACAGGGTATGCCATTGTAAAGCTCCTGCATATTTCTTCGGTCTGTGACGGTGTGATCTTCATCACCGCTGCCATAGCGCCGGGGTGGTTTTTGGCTGCCTTGTCCATCAGCTCTGCTCTTTTGCATACCAGACGGAACGCTTCTTCATACGAAAGCATTCCCGAAAAAGCGATCGCTGCGATCTCTCCGAGTGAAAAACCTGCGGCAAAATCTATCCTGATCCCCTTTTCCGCAACCGCCGCAGCCGCCGCCAGATCGGTAATGAACACACACGGCTGTGTGTTGATGGTAACGGACAATTCTTCCTTTGTCCCTTCAAAGCATTGTCTGATCGTACCGGGGCGAACGGCTTCCGCCATATCAAAAACAGCCTTTGCCGCAGCAGAGCATTCATACAGTTCTTTGCCCATACCCGGATACTGCGCTCCCTGTCCCGAAAAAACCAGCGCTGTCTTTCCCATACATTCATCCTCCTTCACGACCCTCAAAGACTCTCCGAAGGTCTGTCTATCCTGTTCTGATGCCGTCAGAGGCTTCACGTCCCGCAAAGCAAGCCGTTTATGCCGCTGTGCAGGATCTCAGAAACAGGTCATCTATCATGAATTATAATCTATTCCACAGTCGATTTGTGTCGTTTTCAGCCCTTGCTCCAGCGGATGATACAGCTGCCCGTGGTCAGTCCTGCGCCGAATGCGCACATCGCGATCAGGTCGCCTTTTTTCAGCAGTCCCTGACGGTTTGCTTCGTCCAGCGCCAGCGGCACGCTTCCCGAGGATGTATTGCCGTAGTGATTGACATTACAGAAAAACTTTTCTCTGTCGATGCCAAGATTCTTAGCAGCGGCATTGATGATGCGGATATTTGCCTGATGCGGTATCACATGGTCGATATCGCTGTCGGCAAGACCTG
>ONYV01000277.1 GCA_900322105.1 uncultured Eubacteriales bacterium
CATACTGACGTATGTCGAGGGATTTTTGTGCAAGATGGCGGAAAATATGCAAGCAGATGTGGCGCTAAGCCGCAAGGCGGTCTTTGTGCGGTGTTGCCTTAACAACGGCAGGCGGTCAGCTTCGTTTCTTACAGACGGAGCAGCATATCTTTTTGTTCGCTCCGTACTTCATGTGAGAAGGAGGAGCGATCGTTATGAATGATTCATACATAACGTGGTCAGACATGATACAGTTGTCCCTTGCAATTGCAGCATGGGTCAGCGTTTTTTTGATGATCTATTATAACAAAAAGAAGTAACCGCCCCAGCCCCTAATTGTGGCGATTACTTCAAACACTATTTCGGAGCTAACCGCTGATCGGATAGTCCGCTTTGCTTCTATTATATACCTGATATGTCAATTTGTCAAACACGAAATATCATTGTTCCGGTTATGTATATCTTTTGTAGATAGCTATATTCTCTTGCTCCAGTCGTCGTCGTACCTCGATCAGAATTTTGGTATCGTTATCATGACTGCAAAGCTGCATTGCCTCGTCCAGCGATACCCACAGGTAATAGTCGATCTCACTTTGCTGCATACTGACAGCGGAAGCGTTTGCCCGAGCAAGGAAAAACACCACATATTTTTTGATCTTGCCAAAGGGACGGTACAGGCTTGTCTGGCGGAAGTTAGGCTCGATCGTGACGCTTAATCCTGTTTCTTCCTTGATCTCACGCAGAGCGGTCTGTGTTTCGGTCTCGTTCAGCTCAACGTGTCCTTTCGGGAAGGTCCAGCATTTGCCGTTGTGATTCTTAACGAGAAGGATCTTGATGCCGTCACGGGGAGTGGTGCGGTATATGACAGCGCCGCAGGATTTCTCGTACATACAGATCAGCTTGTCGAAATGCACGGAAATCTTTTCCAGACGAAAACGTATTTCGGGTTCATAGAAGATCTCTGTCAGCGGAGCGGCGATCAGTCTTGTCTGAGAGCGGTTCTGAGAAGATGCGATCGCAATGATGGTGCAGTCTGTGACACCGCTGAGAGAGCCGCTGTTGGTCAGGACATAAACCGAACGGGGATCCGTATATGAGCGGCCTGTGATAAACCCTGAATATAAGCTGTTTTCTACTAATGTACCGAATATTTCAATTTTAACGTTTTTGCCGAGCATATCGTTCACTCCTTTCAGTTTGATCGGAAGAGGAAAAAATGATCAGGACATCCGGCTTTCAAAGCTCAGCCGAGGATGGAAAAAATGTCCTTCACCCTGAATTCGGTATTGGCGGTCATGATATTATTGAGGACAAGAACGTCCGTGTAGCGGTTTTGCTTGAGGTAGTCGATGATGCTGCCGTCATAGTAGCCGGGATCGACCACATAGATCTCGTCAAAATCAGCGGCGGCAAAGGGCGCAAAGGCGCATCCGTAGCTGTCTTTGATGATGCAGAGCTTTTTGCCTGTATGATGGGAGGTCTTGATGTTCATATAAGGGTTGTTGCCCCAGATAAAAGCGCTGTATGCATTCGAGCCTTCTGCAAAGGTTGCGATCATCGGCACTTCCTGTTCTTCGCTTTTGCCGTTTTCGAGCAGGATGCAGCGCTCAACGTTCGGCATATGGTAATAAATCACGGTATCGGGCTTTGCGGCAAGTTCTTTGTTGCCGTTCGGGTTTTCCTCTGTTTGTGTTGCGACAAACAAAGAACCCTTAAAGCCTGTGATACTGCCTTTGGAGAGAGAACCAAGGTCAAAGGGCTTTGTTTTCAGTGCCTTTCCAAATTCCTGATAGGCATAATAAGCGCCGAGGGCAGTCCAGTTGTTGTCAGTGCGGAAGAAAGTGTATTCATCCTTGTGCTGTTCTTCCGCATCAAATACGTCGATCGGAATGACGTCTTCGGTATAGGAAGTGTAGATTGTCTGTATATTGGATCTTTCGTCATTCATATCTGAAAGATACTTTTCCGGCAGACCGAAAGCGGAATGATTCGGTACGACCATATTATACACACGGATGTCAGCGCCGAGCTGCTTTTTGATCTCGGAAACAGCGGAGGCATAATAAGCGGCGGAGGAATCTGTGCCGTAGAACATTTCGTACCCCTGACCGTCATACATAAAGACGTTGCCGTCATGATAGCCCTTGATATCAGGCTTTTGAGCCGAACTCTGCGCAGAGCTTTCTTTCTTTTCGGAAGAAGGTTCGTTTGAAGGCTGCGCTGCGGCAGAAGCGTTGGATACAAGAGCGGCAGCGGGTTCTTTTTGGATCTCGGAGGGTTTGCCCCGAAGCAGAAAGCTATAGACGGCAAAGGCGCCGCCGCAGGCAATCAGGATCACAGAAAGGACAATGATAACGGCTT
>ONYV01000041.1 GCA_900322105.1 uncultured Eubacteriales bacterium
TTGAGAACATTGTCTCTTGCTCCGAATTTGGATATATTCTGAATCGATATGCTTTGTTCAATGCTCCTCACCTCATTATTGTCACATTAATTTACAATTATTTTTAAGATGTCAAGTTATTCTCAGCCCTACGGGCTGACGGCAATTCATCCCCGACCTATAGAGGTCGGAGTCTTCTTGCCGGGGGAGAATAAATTTTTCAATCCGTCAGTGACCGATCCGAACAGACGCTTTAACATCTCCCGACCGTCAGCAGACAGAAGATAGTCTTTGACGGCGATCAGTATTTCACGGCTGACAGAATTGGTCCGGCATCTGATACTGCCGTTTTGCGGACTGAATTCTGTCAGATACAGATGGAATGAAACGCTTTTGATCCGGTATTCATATCGGCTGGTAACATACAACAAACCGTCACGAAATTCCACTAATTCGTGCGACTGCGCAAAGCTGCTCAGAATGGAGCGAACGGTGTTCTGAGGAATTGGCAGCTCGCCTAATTTCACATCATGAAACGTGACGCCCACGATGCCCTCTTCTGCGTCAAAGGTCAGATCCGCCATAGAAAACAGCGCATAATCCTGATCCCGATAGTGGATCTTTGCGTAAATCTCACACGGGGCATCTTTGTAAAAATATACCATAACATTTCTGAGAAATTTATCTTTCCCGCAAAAGGTATCGTTCAGGTAGGTATTTACCTCTGCTTCACTTGCTTCATAAACTGACCCGAGAAGAGATGATTTGAGCGCATCCCAGAGAAAGCTGTCATCACGCTCTTTCAAAGTATACTGATCCTGTATATGATCCTGATGAACAAGATTCAGACAAATACCGCCTGCTGTCAAAGCGGCTGTCAGGATCACGGCGAATGATATGATAATGCCGCAGATGATCCGTTTCTTTTTCTTCATGGCTTCACCCCTGTTATGGACAATACAATATTATGGTTCTCTGATCCGCTATTTCAGTTCGGCAACGGTCACGCCTGAATCTCCTTCGCCAAACACACCCAAGCGGAAAGTACGAACGGAAGGATGGGTCTTCAAATGGTTTTGTATCTCTCTGCGCAGCACACCTGTTCCCTTTCCGTGAATGATAGTGATCTGGTGCAGACCCTGCATCACAGCAGAGTCGATCGCTCTGTCGACATCTAAAATAGCGTCAACAGCCGCCTGACCACGAACATCCACCTCCGTTGAAGCGCTTCTTCTGACATCACTCCTGATCGTTCGGGTGACGCTGCGTTTTGGTACAGTCACTTTTTCTTCCTTCAAAAAACGAAGATTACTGATCGGTACTCTTGTTTTGATGATGCCTGCCTGCACCAAAACAGCATCCTTTCCTACCTCCAGCACCGTTGCCTTTTTATCAATATCAAATATCAGCACACTGTCCCCTGCCTTCAACGGTCTTGGCAAATGATATTCTCCGCTTTCTCTTTGTGAAACAGGGTCGGCGGCATCCTCCATATTGCGGATATCCGCTTTCAGCTTTGCTTTCTCTTCGGCAGTGATTTCTTTTTTCTTGCGGATCGCTTCCAGTTCATCAAGCACGCCATACACCTGCGCCCTCGCCTTTGTGATGATGTTTTCTGCTTGCAGACGGGCATTTTCCAGCTCTTTTGCCTGCTTCTGCTTTGCTTTGTCAGCGTCCTCCTGCATCTTCTGCTTTTCCAGAAGGATCTCTGCTTTCAGTGCTTCGGCTTCCTCTAATTTCTTGTCCAGTTCGCTGCGGCTTTCCTCTAACTTCTGAACGACTGATTCAAACTTTGCGTTTTCCATAGAAACCAATTCTCTGGCACGGTCTACGATCTCTTTGCTGATGCCTAACTTTTCGGAAATGGCAAAGGCATTGGAACGTCCGGGCATTCCGATTAGCAGCTTATACGTTGGGCGCAGTGTTTCTACGTCAAACTCGCAGGATGCGTTCTCTACCCCTTCCGTATCCAGAGCAAAACTCTTCAGTTCGGCATAATGAGTGGTCGAGACGATCTTTGCTCCCTGATATCTCAGCTGCTCTAAAATCGCCATTGCCAGCGCTGCGCCTTCTACAGGGTCAGTTCCTGCGCCAAGTTCGTCTATCAGCACCAGACTTTTTTCATCCGCCTGACTGAGTATCCTTCGGATATTTGTCGTGTGCGCCGAAAAGGTGGAAAGCGACTGTTCAATGCTTTGCTCATCACCGATATCTACCAACACTTGTTCAAAAACAGACAGTTCACTTTGATCGGACGCAGGGATCATCAGTCCGCACATCGCCATCAGCGTCAGCAGTCCTGTTGTTTTCAGCGAAACGGTTTTACCGCCCGTGTTCGGTCCTGTGACTACGAGGGTGTCAAAGCGAATGCCCAGTTCGATATTGGTCGGAACCACCTTATCGGGCGCGATCAGCGGATGACGTGCGTTTTTCAGCAGGATCCTGCCCTGATCGTTCATGATCGGAAGACTTGCTTTCATGCGGTAGGCAAGATTTGCCTTTGCAAAGATCACATTCAGTTCCGTCAGGATCTGATAACTTTGGATGATGCTGTCGGCATAGGCGCCTAATTCTGACGAAAGCTCTGACAGGATGCGGTCGATCTCCGTTTGTTCACGGGCTTTCAAAAGACGGATATCGTTGTTTGCTTCCACAACGCTCATCGGCTCAATAAAGACCGTTGCGCCGCTCGATGAGGTATCGTGTACCAGTCCCGGTACGGATGAACGAAACTCGGCTTTGACAGGAACGACATACCGTCCGCTGCGGATGGTCACGATGCTGTCCTGCAAATATTTCTGCATGGTCGAGGATCGGATCATCGAATCTAACTTTTCTCTGATCCTCGATGCTGCGGCAGCGATCTTCCGTCTGATCGAGTGCAGCTCGGGAGAAGCGTTATCAGCGATCTCTTCCTCGGACAAGATCGCGTTTGTGATCTTGGTTTCTAAAAACTTATGGGGCGTCAGCGCATTAAAGCGCATATCCAGACAAGTTTCGATCGAAGCGGATTTATCCCGCCATTCCGAAACTGTCCTTATCACTCTGAGCAAAGATGCGCTCCTCAAAAGCTCCAGCGTGGTTAAAACAGCGCCTGCCTGCGCTCTTCTCAGCGCATTTGTCATATTATGTAAGTTACCGAATGACGGCGTACCAAATCTTCCCGACAAAGCATGAGCGTCATACGTTTCTCTTAGCAGTTCGTTTACTTCAAATAATCCTTTTGAAGGCTCCAAAGACAAAGCAAGCTGTTTTGCGTCTTCAAAAGAAGTTTGTTCGGCTAAAAGCCGGAGGATCTTATCCAGCTCCAGCGCAAGATAATCTTTTTGCATTGTCATCTATCCTTTATCGTTATGATCGTGTGACAGACGTTTTCATCCGTTCTCGGATGTCATGCGTCCGTTCGGGTCTGTTTCTTGTTCCATTTCACATAGTATTTTATAGTATTCCAATGTATACAGTCGGGTATCACAAAAGCTGACTACAAATTTTTCCGTACAATCGGCTAACTGCATGAGGACTTCCTTAGTGACCTGAAAGGAAAAGATCTTCTTCGGTTCGGATAAGGTCACATAACGGAACGCTGTCAGCGCACCCTGCGACAGCGGACAATAGCCTTCTTCTGCTGCTCCTGACAAGTGATGTTCTGCCGCCTGCGCTTTGCGGCAGTCAGAGCAGAACAGTTCATTTTGCAGATAGTTGAAATACATCATTTTATCTTCGTATTTTCCACACCTGCTGCAATAGATCAGGTTCGGTCTGACGCCGCTTGCAGAAAGCAGCCGTATCTCAAAAACTGTCTTGATGAGCAAAGGATCTTTTTTCTTATTCAGCAGCACATACAGCGTGTTGAGCAAAAGATCGAGCTGTTCAGAGGACGGTACATTTTCGGGTACTGTCTTGATGATAAGTTCACTGAAATACTGTATCAGCGCAGCGGTTTTCATATCTCTGTTCGAGCTGAAAAAGGTGTTGTAGAGCGATGCATCATCAACGTGATATTGTTTTCCGCAGAACAGCATAAACTGTGAGTAGGACAGCAGCTGCACTGCTGAAAACATGGCGCTTTGCATTCGCTTGGCGCCTTTGACAAAGCAATGCAGCACTCCCTGCTCCCTTGTGAGTATGACCAGAACGGTGGATTTATACCCGGCGTCCCATCGGTCCAATACGATTCCCTCGATCTTCTTTTTCGTTTCCTTCATCAGAATCCTCCGCTGTCGTTTCTGCGGGATATCCCAGCTTGATGCGGCAATAGGCAAGATAATCGCTGACTTTTCCCGTATTCACAAAATTCTTCCATGCGGTATTCTCATCCATACATCCACAACCTCCATCTTGGATTCTGTTTTTCGTGTATGGTTCTATTATACCCGTTTTGATCTGCATTATTACCGATTTTCTGTCAGTTTCTTTTTTCTCACGAATCAAATTCGCTGCTGTCATAGCCCATCGAACGCAGCAAAGATTCTCTATTGCGCCAGTCTTCCTTTACCTTCACCCACAGCTGCAAATTAACCTTACAGTCAAAAAATTTCTCCATGTCCTGTCTTGCGTAGCTGCCGATCCTTTTCAACATAGCTCCGCCCTTTCCGATGATGATCCCTTTGTGGGAATCTCTCTCGCAGAAGATCGTTGCATCCATGTCGATCAGTCCGCCTTCCGGACGTTCCCTCATTTTCTCTACGACCACCGCCGTACCGTGCGGCACTTCTCTTTCAAGCAGCCGCAGCAGCTTTTCCCGTATCATCTCCGCTGCAATCACTCGTTCGGGCTGATCTGTCAGCGTATCCTCCGAAAACAGGAAGTCACCCTCAGGCGCTAACTTGCCCATTTCCTTTTTGAGCGCTTCGATGCCGTCTCCCGTCTGGGCAGACACAGGCACAACGCTGTCAAACGGATACAGCTCCGACCACATGGCAATCTGAGAGGCAAGCACGGTCTTATCCTGCAAAGTGTCGATCTTATTGATCGCCAGTACCGCAGGCAGTTTCAGCGACTCGAATTTTTGTATCAGCTGCTGTTCTTCTGTCGTGATCTTTCGATCCGCTTCTGCGACCAGCACGCACATATCCACGCCTGCGACCGATTCGTTGATCGAACGCAGCATATAGCGATCAAGATCATTCCTCGGCTTATGCAGTCCGGGTGTGTCTATAAAAACAAGCTGCGTATCCTCCTCGGTCAGAACGCCCATGATCCTTGTTCTTGTCGTCTGCGGTTTAGAAGATACGATAGCGATCTTTTCTTTCAGCAGACGGTTCAGTATGGATGACTTCCCTACATTCGGTCTGCCAACGATTGCTATGAATGCACTTTTTCTCTGATTCATAATGCTTCCCCTTTTTTTCAGTATGACGATATTCACAGGCTCAGACACTTCCTCTTATGATCGGTATTCCTGCGAAACGGTCGTTTTCCTTTATCAGACTTCCTCGGAAACTTCCGAGGAAGTCTATTCTTTATGATCGTCTTTTGATTTTGTCTGTATGTTATGCTGCTGTTTTTTGGGCACAAAAACAATAAACAGTACAGCTGCGGCAGCCGATACGATCAGTGCCGTGAGATTGACAGGATGCGTTCCGTAAAATTCAAACAGGTTCAGCCAGCCTGCTGCATCGCTGAACATAACAATGCCGATGATCGCCGCAAAGAATGCCAAGATCAGCACACTTCCTGCGGCGGCATCCTTCGCGCGGCGGATATGCTCGTCTTTTTTGAGACACACCTTATCACACAGTTCTTCGATGGATGTATTGATCGCTTCCGCAGCCAATACGCCGCCGATGGTCAGCAGCAGCAGAACGTACTCTGCCCTTGTAAAATGAAAAAAACGTGCAAAAATGAGAACATACAGCGCAGCAACTGTATGAAATCTCATGTTCCGCTCGTTTTTTACACAATGTATGATTCCGCAAAAAGCGTATTGAAAGCCTTTCAAAAAGGACATCAGGACTCATCCTTCATGACATAGCTCGAAGAACTCGGCAGTCCAAGCTGCGTCATGACCTGTTCTTCTTTTTCACGCATACGGATCCTCTGCAGTCCGTTATCCTCGTGGTCATATCCCAAAAGGTGCAGCATGGAATGCGCTGTCAGATAGCCCACCTCTCTTTGCAGACTGTGACCAAAGCGTTCTGCCTGTTCTGTTGCCTTTTCCATTGAGATCACAATATCTCCCAGGATCTTTGCGCCTGTTGTGGGGTCTGTGTCATATTTGCCGTTTTCTCCCATCGGGAAAGAAAGCACGTCTGTCACAGAGTCCTTGTTTCTGTAAATAGCGTTCAGTTCTTTGATCTGCTTATTATTTACCAGTGTCACGCTGACTTCTACCGATCCTGCAAACTGTTCCATTCTCAGCACAGCGTTGCAGCAGCGGCGGATCAGCATTCTCAGTCCTGTCGGGATCTTGATATCCTTCTGTTTGTTGGTAATGATGACCTTTATTTTGTCCATTTTGCAACTCACCTTTCCTGTATTGTCTAAACTTATGTGTCCGGCTTATTTCTGTCTTTTGCTGCCTGCGGCTTCGTATGCGCGGATGATATCCTGCACCAGCTTATTTCTCACAACATCCTTTGCAGAGAACATGACCGTCTCGATCCCTTCGATATCCTTCAGGATACGCACGGCATCCTTCAAGCCTGAACGAATGCCGCCGGGAAGATCGATCTGGGTGATATCTCCCGTGATGACCATTTTCGAGTTGAAACCAAGTCTTGTCAAAAACATCTTCATTTGTTCGGGCGTGGTATTCTGCGCTTCGTCTAAGATGATGAAGCTGTCGTCCAGCGTCCTGCCCCGCATATAGGCAAGCGGCGCTACTTCGATATTGCCCCTCTCCACATACTTTTGGTAGGTCTCTGCGCCGAGCATATCGAACAATGCATCATACAGCGGACGCAGATACGGATCTACCTTGCTTTGCAGATCGCCGGGAAGAAAGCCTAACTTTTCGCCTGCTTCCACGGCAGGTCTTGTCAGGATGATACGATTGATCTCTCTTGCCCGAAACGCCGCCACTGCCATAGCAACGGCAAGATAGGTCTTTCCTGTTCCTGCAGGGCCTACGCCCACGACCACCGTATTGTTTTTGATCGCGGTACAGTAGTGTTTCTGACCGAGTGTTTTCGGCTTGAGCGGTCTGCCTTTCGAGGTGATGCAGATGCAGTCTCCTGCAAGCTGCTCAATGCGGTGTTCGTTGCCTTCATTGACCAGCGCCATGCAGTATCTGACATTCTGTTCGCTGAGCACTTCCCCTTTATTGAGCAGGTTCAGAAGGCTCTCGATCACCTTTACTGCTTTGGAAACATTTTCCGCTTCTCCTGAGATCTTCATCTCGGATCCTCTGCACACGACCGACACCATCAGTTCATTTTGTATCAGCCGTATATTTTCGTCAAACGTCCCGAAAAGCGCTACCGCCTGTTCCATACGGTCTATATTGATAACTTGTTCAAACATTCGACCACCTGAATCGTTTTGATATCGCATTTTTTGACAATTTTAGCAATTGTATGGAAATAGAATATAATTTTCTTAATTATAACATAAAAATAGTTAAAAGTCACTACATTTTTGAAATTTTTTATAATTTTTATCCGAAATTTTTTCGAGTCATTATTTTCTGCCGTGATAACCCCTGTATTCAGCCGCGACCTGTTCTCCATTCGTTTTCCACACAAAATAGTTTCTCCGATGTTACGATTGTACTACTTCCGTTCACTTGTCAACGGTTCTTGATCTTTTGGAAAAGCCCTGATTCCTTCATGTTGAGTGCTTGACGAGAAAAGGAAATGCAGTTATAATATGTGTTAAGGCAATACCGCACAAAGATAGTGCCGCAGATGCGCTGTCAGATTTTTCGTCAGATTGTACAGAAATTCCGAAGGCATACTGACGTATGTCGAGGGGAATCGGTTTCTCAGGGCTTTCGTTTTACCGAAAACAGCGACGGCACAGTGACAATCACAGGCTTCAGCGGCACTGTCAATGATCTGACTATCCCTGCTTCACTAAACGGAAAGCCGGTTTCCTCGATCGGTACGGCTGCATTTCAGTACAACACCGATCTGCAAAGCCTTGTGATCTCAAAGGGTATCAACACCATCGGCTACAATGCCTTTGCCTACTGCACTCAGCTCAAAAAGCTCACACTTCCCGACGGTCTTACCGAGATCGGTACTGCCGCCTTTAACGGCTGCAAAAGTCTGACATATGTTGAGCTGCCAAAAAGCCTGAAAGAGATGAAGAGCTACGCTTTCGCAGGATGCCGCTCTTTGAAAAGCATCGTTGTTCCGCAAAGCGTTACCGTTCTCAACTTTTCTGTCTTTGAAAGCTGTTCCTCTCTGCGCTATGCCTCGGTGTCCGGCAAACTGACAAAGGTGTATTCCAATGCTTTCGGTCACTGCACGTCCCTGATCGGGCTGCGTCTTCCCCGTACTGTCACCAACATCTACGGTCTGGCATTTTGTGAATGTACCAATATGACGAACCTGACGATCCTCAGCACCAATGCGCAGATCGACAAGGTCGCATTTGACAGCTGTCCGTCCCTGACGATCTACGGCATCAAGGGCAGCACCGCAGAATCGATCGCCAAGACCTGCAATATTCCCTTTTCGGACAAAACAGCACCTGCTTACAGTCTTACCACCATCACTCCTTCCGTATGCTGCGCAGGCAGCGGCGTGACTGTCAAGGCGAAAGGCGTTGACGGCACAGCGCCCTATCAATATGCCGTATATTACCGCAAGTCTGACAGCACCGTCTGGAACAAGGCGCAGGAGCTGTCGCCCAATTCTACTGTCACCTTTACTCCGAAAGACGCAGGCAGCTATATTGTAAAAGTCCGCATCAAAGACGGCAGCGGACGCATTACCGAACAGAATACGACGATTCAGGTCAAAAAGCCCCTGACAAATGATTCCGTGATCAGCGCTCGGAACATCCGTGTGGGTGATACGGTTCGGGTGATCGGAAAAGCATCGGGCGGTCAGGGGACTTATCAATACTCCGCTTCCTATCAGCTCAGCACAAGCACGAAATGGGTCAAGCTGCTGAACTACGGAAAGGGCATTTCGGCAGACTTCACTCCCAAAAAGTCCGGTACTTACCGTTTGAAGATCTTTGTCCGTGACGGCGCAGGAAAGATCGTCAGCAAGACATTCAGCGTCAGCGTGAGCGGATGATATCGCTTTTGATATCACATATCTATATTCTTCGTTTGAAAGCAAAAGACTTTGCAGCGTGGTTTCATTCATCGCTGCAAAGTCTTTTTTATCGCTGTGATCTGTTTTATAAGCCGAACGGCTGCATCATCTGTGACGACCGCCGCCGCCACCGCCGACATGACCGCCGCCGTGACCTCCGCCGAATCCGCCGCCATGACTGCCGCTGCTGCTCTGTATCTTGGTCTTTATCACATTTCTTCCGATAAAGTCATCTGTCTTTTCTCTCATATGCATTTTCTGTTTGGAGGTATAAACTGATGCAGAAACAGATTCTTTGAATTTGTAGCGTTTCCGAATGGATGTGATCACGATCATCAGGATCACAGCACTGACGATGATGCCGATCGCCATTGCCCACATCCAGTGATAATAAGGACGAAACCCGCTGTGAACGATACGTCCGTTGGAAGCGTAAACATACTCCCCTGTTTCAGCGTCTATATAATAGATGTTATTGACAGGTCCCTCCTCTTTATAGATGCGAAGCTGTCTGCAAAACTCTGTGATGCCTTTCAGTATCTCATCAGGAACAACTTCTCCGCCGCCTGACGGAAAGTTCAGCTCCATCGACGCAAGAATGTTGTCCACTCTGTCTTCTGTTCCGTCATCTCCGTTTGTGTAATACAAAAAAGCATCATCGGCAGCGAATATGTAATCGTAAGCATTTTTGTGACCGTCAAAATCAATATAGCAGAAAACGGTTCCATTGTATGTTTCTTTATCAAAAAGTGTATGCGCCATACTTTCCGACAATCTTTCGATCTCGCCGTCCGTTCGGTCGATGCCGCCGATATACAGAGCCACATTGAATCCGATCGAGTCGGACGCAGCGCCCAATGTTTCAAGTATCTTTTTCTGCTGCTCCTCTGTAAATATTCCCGGTTCATCGTGCAGGTAAACAGAGCCTTCATGGTACGTTGCTTCTATTCCGTTGTGATCTGTTTTAAGTTCGAT
>ONYV01000105.1 GCA_900322105.1 uncultured Eubacteriales bacterium
ATTTTGGAATATTGTAAATGTCATTTTGATGTTTTTCATCGGTTTACTGTGCATAATTGCGGCTGTTTTATGACCCGTGTGCAAGTCGGGATTTTTTATCTATAATTATTTCAAGACCGATGCATTATTTGATAGTTTATTTTTTCGGTACTGCATTTTTAAGGATTATTTAATAATTTTTCTGCTATACTTGATCTGCAAGGTTCAGAACAGCGGGATTTATGATACAATAGAAGGCAGAAAAGGAGAATGCGTATGTTTTTTGATATTTTGAAGCGTGACCTGAAACGCAAAAAGACAATGAACGTAATAATACTGTTGTTTGTGATCTTATCGGTAATGTTCATTTCGTCAAGCATGATGAATCTGACGGCGGTGACAGGCTCACTCGACAGCTTTTTTGATAAGGCGGGAGTCGGCGACTATGTTGTTTTTGAGCGCAGCGGAGGAACAGTAACTGTTGCCGATGCAGTCAAAAACGCTGAGAGAGTGACAAGCTTCAAGCAGGAGGAATGTATTTTCCTCTCAGGTCACAAGTTCGTCGGACGTACAAAGGGAAAGGAAAGCCAGAACACCAACACCAGTCTGATAAGCTGTATTTCTCATCAGATAGAAAGGTACTATGACAGCAGCGACAACGAGATCACCGAGGTCGCCGACGGAGAAACTTATGTCCGTCAGTCCCTTCTTGACAACAGCAATGCTAAGGTCGGCGATAAGGTCGAGCTTACAGTAGCCGGCATCACCCGTACCTTTACTGTCAAGGACACGCTCAAGGACGCGGTGCTCGGATCAAGAATGATGGGCAACGCAAGGTTTCTGATCTCGGAAAACGATTACAAGGCGTTTGGAAAAGCAGAGCCGATCGAGCCGTATCTGTTTTATCTCAGCTTCATTGATACAGACGACATTCCCGCGCTTGAAAAAGCGCTGAACCATTGCGATGCGATAGCGTTCAGCGGAGACCGGTCTCTGATACAGTTTGCTTATATTCTTGAAATGGTCATAGCAGGTATATTACTCGTTGTCAGCATTGCTCTGATAGTGATAGCGGTAGTGATCCTGCGCTTTACCATCAGCTTCACGCTCAGCGAGGAATTCCGTCAGATCGGGATAATGAAGGCGATCGGTATTCCCAACGGAAAGATCCGCTCCCTGTATCTGGTAAAGTATCTGGCTATTTCCGCAGTCGGAGCGGTGGTCGGCTTAGCGCTCTCATTCCCGTTTGGCAGTATGCTGCTTAAAATAGTTTCGCAGAGCATAGTGATAGAGAACGGCAGCGGCTTTTTGCTGGGAGTTCTCTGTGCATTGGCGGTCTTGTGCATCATCGTGCTGTTCTGTTATATCAGTACCCGCAAGGTAAAAAGGTTCACTCCCGTTGACGCTATCCGCAGCGGTACAACAGGCGAGCGCTATAAGAAAAAGGGTATCATCAGGCTCGGTAAAAAGCCAATGCGTCCTGTCGTCTTTATGGCGGTAAACGATATCCTCAGCAGTCCTAAGCATTTTCTGATAATGCTGTTTACATTCTTTGTCGGTATTTCCATGCTTATGGTCGGGCTGAATATTTCTTCTACTATGACAAGCGGCAAGCTGCTCAGTTGGATCAACATGGCGGAGTGTGATCTGGCAGTTGTTGAATCCGGCTCGATCGAAAAATACATGGTTGCAGACGGCAGAGATAAACTGAACAAAAGGATAACCGCTATAGAATCTGATCTCGCAGATAAGGGCTGGGAAGCGGACTGCTTTGTGGAAGTCGTTTCAAATGTTATTGTTATCAAAGGCGATACGGAAGTGAAGACCCACAGCAGCGAGGGGATCAATATGACCCCGGACGAGTATATGTATCTTGAGGGTACCGCGCCGCAGAACAAAAACGAGATCGCTGTGTCGTATGTCGTAGCCGATAAATTAAACGCATCAGTAGGTGATACGGTAACGGTCAGAACGCCTGACAGAGAAACAGAATGTATGATAACGGCTATTTACCAGACGATGATGTCAATGGGTGATAACATTCGGTTGTATCCGGGGCAGTCCTACAGCTTTCAGAATCTTGCCGGCCTGAACGATTTTCAGATCCGTTTTCACGATGCTCCGGGCACCGGCGAGATCGAGAAGAGAATAGCTGCGATCAAGAAGATGTATCCTGATGACAAGGTTATGAGCGCAGGCGAATATGTTGATTACTGCGTCGGCGGCGTTGGCGGTACAATGGACGGAGTAACAGGCTTGCTGCTGCCGATCATCATTCTGATAGATATTTTAGTTGCGGTGCTGCTGGAAAAATCCTTCCTCACCAAGGAGCGCGGCGAGATCGCTATGCTGAAAGCAATCGGCTTTAAAAACCGCACGATCGTTCTCTGGCAGACATTGAGGATCGCTATTGTAATGATCGCCGCAGTGCTACTCTCGATAGCCCTCGCCGACCCGATCGGCAAAATGGCGACAGGCGGTATCTTCCGGATGATGGGTGCTAAGAATATTATCTTTGATATGGATATTTTAAAAACATTTGTTGTCTATCCGGCGATCATACTTGCAGCGACCGTTATCAGCGTGTTTATTACCGCACTTTCTGTCCGCAAGGTCAATTCAAACGAAATCAACAGTGTTGAGTAAGGAGAATTATCATGGCTAAGATTTTAGAAGTAACAGACCTTTGTAAAACATATATCACCAACAAAAGACAAAACAATGTACTGCGCAACGTCAGCTTTTCGGTTGAAGAGGGCGAGATGGTCGCAGTAATGGGCCCGTCGGGCTCCGGCAAATCCACCCTGCTGTACACCGTTTCGGGAATGGACAGCATGACGGCAGGTACTGTTCTGTTCGGCGGCAAAGATATTTCTGCGCTGAAGCCTGCAGCGCTTGCGGCGCTGCGGCTTGATGAAATGGGCTTTATCTTTCAGCAGATGTATATGCTCAAAAATCTGAGCGTACTTGACAACATCATTCTTCCTGCCCGACAGTCAAAGGCGAATACACTTTCCGCAAAGGAAAAGCTCGAACTCGGCAAGGAACTGATGCGCAGGCTGGGCATTATTGAAATCGCCGACAACGACATAAACGAAGTATCGGGCGGTCAGCTGCAGAGGGCGTGTATATGCCGCAGCATGATAAACGATCCCAAGGTGATTTTTGCCGATGAGCCGACAGGCGCACTGAACCGTCAAAGCTCCAACGAGGTAATGGTGGAGCTTTGCAAGATCAACGCGGAAGGTACGACCATTATGCTTGTGACCCATGACGCAAGGGTAGCTGCAAAATGCTCAAGGGTGCTGTATATTGTTGACGGAAATATCCAGGGAGAGTATAATAATACCGGAAGCGACGAAAAAAAGCGAGAGAGAGCCCTGAACAACTGGCTCTTGGAGCAGGGCTGGTAATCATAAAGGGAGTGCTGAAATGTTTGACATTCTTGTAGTTGAGGATAATCTTGAAATGGCAGCGGTTTTATGCGATTTTCTGGATGCGGAGGGCTATTCCGTAAAACACTGCGCAGACGGAGAAAGTGCCTTGTCTGCCTTTGAACAGAGCGGTGCAAGGCTTGTCATTCTCGATATTATGCTTCCGGGACTTGACGGCTTTGCGGTTTGCCGTAAAATACGAGAGAATGCCAATACGCCGATCATCATTGTCAGTGCCAAAACCGAGAAGGATGACAAGCTCAACGGTCTGATTCTCGGTGCGGACGATTACATTGAAAAGCCCTACGACATTGACATCCTGCTTGCCAAGATCAAGGGGATCTTCACGAGGCGTTATCAAAGCAATGTGATATCCGACGGCTTTCTGAAAATCGACAAAACAAAGCGGATCGCATACAAAGATAACACTCCTCTCGACCTGACGCAGAAGGAATTTGATCTGCTACTGCTTTTAGCGGAAAACAGCGGCAAAACGCTTAACAAGGACTATCTGTTCAATCAGATATGGGGCTTTGACAGCTTTTCCGAGCCGCAAACGCTGACGGTACACATAAAATGGCTGAGGCAGAAGATTGAAGCCGATCCCAAAAAGCCCCGGCACATTGTAACAGTCTGGGGTGTCGGGTATCGCTACGAGAGGTAAATTATGAAAAGCTGGCTGAAACTGACTATTGCTGTTATTATGCTCCTATCACTGATTTTTACGGGTGCGAATATCGTATTGCATAACTATAACAAGGGCGGCGCGGGTCGCCCTTATCGTGTTGAAGCGGAAAGGATAGCCGCAAAAATTGAGAACGGAGAAGAATACTCACTCGATGATTACCGCTATATAACAAACGTAGAAATAAAGGAAAACGGCTTTAAGGGCGGCGACAGCGACTATCTTGTCAAGGAGATAGGCGGAACACTCTACCGCTTTGATTATTCCTATCACCTTGACAATACCTCAGCAATAACGTACTTTAACGTCTGCTTTGGCGTTACTGCGGCGTTTGTCATGCTGCTGCTTTTGTTTCTGTTTATCAGGATAATCCGACCGTTTGAAAAAATCAGCGATTACCCAACGGAGCTTGCAAAGGGAAATCTGACAGTGCCGCTGAAGGACAGCAAAGGCAAATACTTCGGCAGATTCCTTTGGGGACTGGACCTGCTGCGTGAGAAGATAGAAAATCAGAGATCCGCTGAGCTTGCCCTGCAAAAGCAGAACAAGACGATGGTGCTTTCGCTCTCGCACGACATCAAAACACCTCTCGGTGTGATCGAACTGTATGCAAAAGCGCTTGAAAAGGGCTTGTACAAGGACGAGCAAAAGAAGAAAGAGGTTGCCGCGGGCATTACCGAAAAATGCGAGGATATCCGCGGCTATGTAGACGGCATTGTAAAAGCTTCGAGCGAGGACTTTTTGGATTTAGAGGTAAACAACGGCGAATTTTATCTTTCAGCGCTGATCGACAAGATCAAGACGTTTTACACCGATAAACTCAGCCTGCTGAAAACAGACTTCGCTGTAGATGCTTTTTCGGATCGTATTCTCTCAGGTGACTTGGAAAGGAGCGTTGAAGCGCTGCAAAACATCATTGAAAATGCGGTCAAGTACGGCGACGGCAAGAAAATAAGCATTGTGTTTTCGCGTGAGGATGATTGTCAGCTTATCCATATCCGCAACAGCGGCTGCACGCTCAGCGAAAACGAGCTGCCGCATATCTTCGACAGCTTCTGGCGCGGCTCCAACACGGGCAGCAACAGCGGCAGCGGCTTGGGACTGTACAT
>ONYV01000110.1 GCA_900322105.1 uncultured Eubacteriales bacterium
CACGATAGAAGGGTGCTTTCTTTGCGCCTACACGGCGAAGTCTGATTTTTACTGCCATTGAATTTACCTCCAAAATCTGACATAATGCTTTTTCTGCATTGTCTTTGTTTTTCTTGGGAACGGCGTTCCCGATTTATTTTCACCGCTGCAGCAGAGCCGCCGCGGATGAAAGACGTTATTTTGATGCGGCGCTCACGGCATTATTTTTTGCGCTTGTTATCGCCCATACCGTGCAGCATACCGGGGTTCATCGGCATTCCGCCAAGTCCGGGCAGGCGTTTTCTTCTGCCGTGCTTATCTCTGGCGTTCATGCCTCTCATGAACTTCTGCATTTCTTCAAACTGTTTCATCAAACGGTTGACATCCTCGACCTTCATGCCGCTGCCTGCGGCGATCCTTTTCTTGCGGGACGGATTGATGATCTTCGGATTTTCCCGTTCTTCCTTTGTCATAGACTGTATCATTGCGCCGACTCTGTCCATCTGTCTTTCGTCAAAGTCCATGTCTTTGACCTGACTGCCGATCTTCGGGATCTTTGAAAGGATGCCCTTGATCGAGCCAAGGCGCTTGATCTGCTGCATCTGATCGAGCAGGTCATTCATGTCAAACTTGTTCTGCTGGAATTTCTTTGCCATCTCCTCGGCTTTTTTCTGGTCAAGTCGGGTCTCAGCGTCCTCGATCAGCGTCAGCACATCGCCCATTCCGAGGATACGGGATGCCATTCGATCGGGATGGAACACTTCAAGGTCGTCTAACTTTTCGCCGATACCTGCAAATTTGATCGGCTTTCCTGTAACAGCCTTGACAGACAGCGCTGCGCCGCCTCTGGTGTCACCGTCGAGCTTTGTCAGGATAACGCCTGTGATATCCAGCATCGTATCAAAGGTCTGAGCGACATTGACAGCGTCCTGACCTGTCATTGAGTCAACGACCAGCAGGATCTCGTCGGGATGGACTTCTTTCTTGATGTTTTTCAGCTCGTCCATGAGCTTTTCGTCTATATGCAAACGTCCTGCGGTATCGAGGATCACGATGTCGTTGCCGTAGTCCTTTGCGTGTCTGACAGCCGCCTTGGCGATGGTCACAGGATCCTGCTGACCCATCTCAAAGACAGGTGCGCCTGCTTGTCCGCCGACGACTTTGAGCTGTTCGATCGCAGCAGGACGGTAAACGTCGCAGGCAACCAGCAGCGGACGCCGTCCCTGCTTTTTCATCATTTTAGCGAGCTTTGCGCTGTGCGTTGTCTTACCCGATCCTTGAAGCCCGCACATCATAATGATGGTCGGCGGCTTTCCTGCAAAGTTCAGTCTGGTTTCTTCTGAACCCATCAGCGCTGTCAGTTCTTCGTTTACGATCTTGATCACCATCTGCGCAGGTGTCAGACTTTCCATTACGTCCGAGCCTATCGCACGTTCCGTCACCTTTGATGTAAAATCCTTGGCGACCTTGTAGTTTACGTCCGCCTCGAGCAGCGCCATACGCACTTCTCTCATGGCGCTTTTTACATCACTTTCTACCAGTTTACCTTTATTTCTCAGCCGTTTGAAAGCTGCGCTGAGTTTTTCGGACAGTCCTTCAAATGCCATACATTCACCCCTTTTGTATACTCATCCTACGTTCAGAGCTCACTAAGCTTTTTCAGCTCTGCAAGCAGCACCTTAATGCTCTCGTTGATCGTATCCGAACGGTAGCGCCTGATATTCAGATCATCAATGATATCAATATGTTCACGGATCGTATCAAGGATCGTTTGCTGTTCTTTTGCCCTTCGCATCAGCCCCAGCTTTTCTTCCGCTTCATACAGAATGCTTTCGCTTCTCTTGATACTATCCCTCACACCCTGTCTGGAGATTCCCGTATTTTCAGCGATCTCGCCGAGCGACAGATCGTCGTTATAATAAAACTCGACCGTTTCACGCTGTTTGTCTGTCAGCAGCATACCGTAAAGATCCAGCAGCTCTGCAATCTGAAAATTCTTAGACATATTACCGAACCCCTTCTCCGGCAGTCGCTGTAAAGTCATATTTCTTTACACCGATACTGATTATACACGATTCCACCCCTCTTGTCAAGGAATTTATTTTGAATATTGCCGGTTTTTTAGTATAGCGCCGCCCCGATCGGCAGCCGCCGTTTTGCTTTCTCCCGTCAAAATCAGACAATCATTTTATTCGACAAAAAAAATCGACAAGAAAATGAAAATTTTGACAAAAGCTGATATTTTTCCGAAATACCGTTTTTTCGGTTGACATACTGACAGCGCGGTGTTATAATCAGTTTGACAATCAAAAACATATTAACTTATCAGGAGTGACTGAGGGAACAGGCCCTGTGACGTCCGACAACCTGCCGTTTTTTTCGGTAAGGTGCCAAATCCTGCGGCTTGACCGAAAGATGAGTCTGCAAATTCTTTGCCGTTCGGTTTTGCCGAGCGGTTTTTTGTTGTCGTCTTTAGCCGATCAGGAATTACATTTCAGTATCAGGAAATATATCCGGGATGGCAAGCGGCTCATCTCTATGATCGTTTGTTTTCCTTGCAGTAATACTTTCCTGCTTGTGTTTCAAGATTGCATCCATATTGTCAATGATTAATTCCTGCGCCTTGCGGTCATAAACCACAACATGATACATCTTGTACTGCCCTTGTCTTTCTTCCAGCGTGATTCCCAACGGCTCTGCATTTTCTGTCGGACGTTTTACATTTTTACCGTCTTCGTTTTTATCTATTTTCAGTACATCAATGCTGATCAGCCACTCCGCAACATCCCTGAAAGTCAATTTATTCATCGCGTCTGTGTCGATCATAGCATTGATCCTCTCCACAATTGTGCTGAGCGGAATAGGTACATCCGAATACGGAAAGTTCTGCAGTTGCTCGTTTGTAATAGCAAACGGAAGTTTATGAGTGGCTTTTTTCGGCGTGATCCCATTGTTCTCGATCACTCTGCGCAAAATACCGGATACATAAAACATACATCTCGATATTCTGACGTTATTGAGCAGATCGCTGTCAGGGATCATCGTTCCGTCAAGAGGATTGATCCCGTTTGCTAACTTGTCGATAAACATTTTGGTATACTGTATTTTTTCGAGTTCCGTCATTTTTGATACGCCTCCTGCAAGAGTTTCGGGTAACTGATCTGAAAGATCGTTTTGATCACAGCTCAATTATAACACATAAGCTCTTTGATGTACAGCGATCATCACAGGATAACAGTGTTTTCACGAACTCATACAAAAATATGCAGAAAAGAACTCTGCATTCTTTGTATTATGTTTCGTTCAAAATTCAAAGGAAGTCAATACAGCTTCCGCAAATTTCAATATGAAAGGAAAGAAAAAAATGTCACACTATCTTTTTACATCCGAATCCGTCACTGAGGGTCATCCCGACAAAATGTGCGACCGCATTTCGGACGCTATTCTGGATGAGTATCTCAAGCTCGACCCTCATGCGCACGTTGCGTGTGAAGTAACAGCTGCAACGGGTCTTGTGCATATCATGGGCGAGGTATCCTCCAGCGCTTCTGTGAATGTTGACAAGATCGCAAGAGAAGTTATCACCTCTATCGGCTACGACAACCCCGAATGCTGCTTTGACGGCAATTCCTGCGCCATCATCACTTCCATCAACTCTCAGTCACCCGATATTTCCATGGGCGTCAACGAAGCGTATGAATACCGTGACGACAACAGCGACCGTCTCGACAGGATCGGCGCAGGCGATCAGGGCATCATGTTCGGTTTTGCCTGTGATGAAACGCCCGAACTCATGCCGCTGCCGATCTCTCTTGCGCATAAGTTAGCAAAACGCCTGACAGATGTCCGCAAAGATCACACCATCCCCTATCTCCGTCCCGACGGCAAAACACAGGTCACGGTGGAATATGACGAAAACGACCGTCCTGTCAGGATCGACACCATTTTGATCTCGACGCAGCATGACGATCATATCAGCATCGAACAGATTCGCAGCGACCTGATAAAACACGTCATCACCCCTGTGATACCTGCAAATATCTTCGACGAAAACACCCGTATCCTGGTCAACCCCACAGGACGCTTTGTGATCGGCGGTCCTGCAGGCGACAGCGGACTGACAGGCAGAAAGATCATCGTTGATACCTACGGCGGCTACTCCCGTCACGGCGGCGGCGCATTCTCGGGCAAAGACCCCACAAAGGTAGACAGAAGCGCTGCATATGCGGCAAGATACGTTGCCAAGAACATCGTTGCCGCAAAGCTCGCCGCAAAGTGTGAGATACAGCTTTCCTACGCAATCGGTGTGGCAAGACCTGTATCTATCATGGTCGAAACCTTCGGCACAGGCAAAGTCTCACAGGATGCGCTGCAAAAAGCTGTATCGAAAGTATTTGATCTTCGCCCTGCCGCTATTATCAAAAAGCTCGATCTGAATCGCCCGATCTATCGTGAGCTTGCCGCTTACGGACATATGGGAAGAGAAGATCTGAACGCTCCATGGGAAAAGACAGACAAGGTGCAGGAACTCTTAGCAGCGGTACAGTAAGATGATCGCAGCACGTTCATAAAGCAAAACGGCATGATGTACTCTTTTTGGGTACTTCATGCCGTTTTTTGATCTTTTGAAAACGGTTCTTTTTCAGATAGTCAAAAGATCATCAGCGCTGTCTTTGCGTCATGGTATCTGCTTACTGTCTTATTCCCATGCTATTCTACATTTACAATATAAGCATATACTATGAAGGAACATCGAACCGACTGATGACGGATATCAATCTGTATGTTCGGGCAAAGCGACAGAAAATATTTTTGCGGTGTTCTGATACAGTATCTTTGCCTGTTCTTCTTCGGACAGACCGAGCTTCAAAAAGGATTCATATTCGCTGACAGGATGCCACATCGGGTAATCCGAGCCGAAAAGCAGTCTGTCTGCACCGTAAAGCCGGATATATTCAGCGACCTTATCCTTTCCGATAAAAGGCATAGAGCTTGAAATATCCATATAGCAGTTTCTGCTCCTGAGATAGGGAACAGCCTCCTCAAAAACGGACCAACCTCCGAAATGAGCAGCAACTATTGTAAGTCCTGGAAAAGCGTCAAGAATATTGGCGAGTCTTCTCGGATGAGATCTGTTGAAGCGG
>ONYV01000028.1 GCA_900322105.1 uncultured Eubacteriales bacterium
CGGATCGCCAAAGCGGAAGCACTCCTGATCTCGTGTGCCAAAGGCGCTGTGATTTCTCATCAGCGGCGTAAAAATGCCGAAGGCAAGCCAGCGCAGAACAAGATCACGGGTAGAATTTGCGCCGAAACCGCCGAGGTCAGCACCGCTGTAAAGGAAGCCGCACATATTCAGCGACGGCATCATTTTGATATTCAGCAGGATATGCGCCCACCATGACTGGTTGTCACCTGTCCAGATACCGCCATAGCGGTGCATTCCGACATAGGAGGAACGTGAGAACAGCAGGATGCGATGATCGGGAGAGAGTGTATCAAAGGCTTCTGCGGCGGCTCTTGTCATCATATAGCCGTAAAGATTATGTACGTCTTTGTGACAGATCGTTTTGCCGTTTACGGTATGGTACATGGATTCATAGTCTTTCATGCGGTTTTGCAGTCCGCCGACATGGGAACTGAGCTCAAAGAATTTGTTGGAGTCGCTGCAGGAGAAGTCAAACGCTTTCAGATAGTCCATCGCTTCCGCAACGCCCTCGTCCGTATAGAACATAGCAGGCTCGTTCATGTCGTTCCAGAAACCGTCAATGCCGCAGTCAAGCAGTCTTTGGTATTTTCCGCCAAACCACTGCCGCACTTCTTCGCTGAGAAAATCGGGGAAATGCGTTCTCCCCGGCCATACGCCCGCGACAAAGTAACTGCCGTCCTTGCGCTTGCAGAAATAGCCCTTTTCAACGCCTTCTTCATAAACGTCATAGCCCTCTTCGATCTTCACGCCTGCGTCGATGATCGGCACAAGGTGAATGTTGTTTTCCTTCATTTCGGACACGAAAGCAGGAAAGTCGGGGAAGCGCTCATTGCTGACGGTGAAGTCCTTGTAGCCTTCCATGTAGTCGATATCCATATACACAGCGTCGAGCGGAATGTGGTTTTCACGGTAGCTTCTGACGATCTCACGGATGTCGTCAGCGGTATAATAGCTCCAGCGGCTCTGCTGAAAGCCGAACGCCCATTTCGGCGCAATATAACTCTGTCCGATCATGGCGCGGAACTGACGCACGATATCTTTGCAGTCGCTGCCTTTGATGATGTAGAGGGTAAAATCACCAACAGACGGTGTGACGGTGAGTTTGTCATGTTCGCTGTAGCCGATATCGAAAGTGACTTTTGCAGGGCAGTCGACAAACAGTCCGAAGGTCTGCTGACCGCTGAGCAGCAGGAAATTATGCGAGCCGTAGAGAGAACGCTTTTCTTCGGTATGATAGGGGTCGTCACTGTTGAAACTCTCGTAGAGATGTCCTCGTTTGTTGATGCCTCGGACTGCCTCTCCCAGACCGTATACAATATCGTCCTCTGCCATAGGGCATGAAAAAGATAACAGTCCGTTTTTGTCCGTTTGTCCGGTCAGGAAAGGAAGTTCTGTCTGACATTCCCCGACAGACAAAATGACGGCTTCGGTGGGGAATGGTTTGCCGAATACGAATTTTTGCAGCATAAGATCTCTCCTTTATTGATGGATTTGTTACACTGATTATATCACAGGAAACAAGAAAAATCTATGTCGGGAAGAAAAAACTGTCTGATTTTTGTATCAGATGCAAACGCCGCAGCTGAGCCGACAAGTATTTTCTGACAAAAAAACATAGCCACCTTTATGTTGTCAGGAACCCCTTCTTGAACCTGAAAACATAAGAGTGACTATACTTTTGCGTACAACAGAAAGGCCCGTTTCCATCCATTGATTGCGCAATTATTATATTACCTTAATTTGGATAAAAAGTCAATAAAATTTGAAAAGTGTGCTGTGATTTTTTAGCGTTTATGCAGGTAACAAATTACGTGAAAAATATACCATATGGAAGGTATGTTTGTGAATGAAATGAGAAGAGTGAGAAAAACAAAGCGGCGGTGAGTGACGGGGATTTATTGACAGAATTGGAAAAAGGATAGAAAACAGCGGCAGGTATGGTCGCGTATAAAAATATTTTTATCGTAGAATAAAGAATAAAATTAAAAAGAGGGTTGACAGCGTGAAAATACTCTTTGTTATTTTTACCGCCCGAAAGTTCACAAGAGGTTACAAAATATTTCAATGTTGAATACGTTGAAAACATCTCAACCGTCAAAACGTTGATTTATTAACCGTTTCAACATAGTTTTCAACATCTTTTAACGTAACTTTCCACTTTATTAACCGAGTTTTCAACATTTACAAACTGTATAATGAGATATTTCTCATTTCTGCTGCATAAAATGGTTATTTGATACCCATCCTATTCCTTGAAAACCTGACGTGAGGAGGAATATTGTGATTAAAGGCATCAACCACAGTATGATCGAGCTGAATGAAACGGGAAATGAGTATTATGAGAGAGCGATCCTCATCATTAAGCCTGAATATGCGTCTTTGCAGCGTGCGCTGCTGGAAAGGGAAGCAAGAAAGATGCTCAGGAACATGGATGCGCCTGCGGTGATAAAAAACAGGAAGCGAAAGCTCCTGCCTGTGCTGACAGGGGTGATCTGCTGTTTTTTAGGGATGCTTTTGGGACTTTGCTGTCGGGTCTGCTGAAAATGAACGTGACACTTCGGTATGCAGCGGCGGATGTCTGCATAGAATGGACAAGGATATTATCTGATACGGAGCTGATGTCATTGTCCCGCAAAGCGCTGCCGCTGTATATCCTTTCGGTTCTTTCGGGAGGATTTGTACTGTATATCGCAAGGGAGTGTTCAAAAGAAGCCTCATGGAGCCTGCTGATCTCTGCGGTCAATGGCAGTCCGTGGGAACTGACAAAACCGTTTTTGCTGGTCTTTATCTTGTGGAGCTTTGTGGAAATGGCGTGTGAACGTCCGCATTTGCTGCATTACGTCAGTGTGCGTATCCTCTCAATGCACCTGATGCTGATCGTGTCGCTGACGCTGTTGTCTGTCATCAGGCATTTTGGTCAAAGTGAACTGTGGAGGATGGCAGGTATCTTTGCTGCTGTCACGGCAGGAGAACTTGCAACATATTTTTCTTACCGCAGTCAGTGCAAAACGGAACTGCTTTTTGTGCCGATCCTCATTTCCTTTATCCTGTTGTTTTTCAGTTTGCTGTTTTGTACACTCTATCCGCTGCCCCTGCCGTTTTTTGCGCCGTGACAAGAGCGTCTTTTACGATTATCTTACAGAAATGATGCAACGTCACATTGACTTGACTGCCCTGACATGATAAAATGAGATATCATGACAAGTCAGCAAAGGAGACGGCAGTATGAAAGTGATCGGTATTGTGATACGGGTGCTGGTGGTGTGTGTATCGGCAGGTATGGTTTTGTGGTGCGCCGCTTCCATGATATTGAATATCGGCAGTGTGACAGGAATGCTGCTGTTTGGTGTGATCGGGATATGTGCATTGTTCTGGGGCAGTATTTCCGCCTTTTTGCGCCGCTTGAGAGAAAAAAAGGTCTGGTTGGTTTTGACAAATATTTTTGCGTGTTTGCTTGGCTTGATCGCTCTGTATGCCTTGACGCTGCTGTGTGTGATGAATGTCTATGCTCACAGACCGCCTGCGGAAAATGCAACGCTGGTGGTGCTGGGATGTCAGGTCAACGGCAGCAGTCCGAGTCTGATGCTCAGCAGGCGCATTGACGCGGCTTATCAATATCTGCAGGAACATCCGAATGCAAAATGTATTCTTTCGGGCGGACAAGGCAGTAATGAAAACCTCAGCGAAGCGCAGTGTATGTATAACGAGCTGATTAAAAAAGGCATTTCGCCTGAAAGGATGTTCAGGGAAGATCAGTCTGTCAATACCGCAGAGAACATCCGTTTTTCGGGAGAGGTGATCCGCAAAGAGGGACTTAGCAATGATCTTGCGATCGTAACAGACGGTTTTCATGAGCTGAGAGCAGCGCTGATCTCACAGGAACAGGGCTTTTCCTGCGGCGCAGTGCCATCGAAAACGCCGCTTTACTTAGCGGCAAACTTTACCATTCGTGAGATGATCGCACTGACAGCAAGGTTTGTCGGGCTTGGCTGAAAAACGGAGCAGGAACATCAGGCTGATACTCCACATAAACACGGCGGTTTTAGGAAAGGGGGTGCGGGTGTCCGGTGGACACCTCTGCCGCAGGCAGAAGCACCGACCGAGCCGACAGGCGAGATAGGGAATAACCCTTTTTCCGCCGGAAAAGGGTTTTCCCCACGTAACTGCCATGACAAAATGGATTTCCGTGAAAAATGATGAAAGCCTATTGACATCATTCCGCAGAAATAGTAATATAAGGTGTGGGGATAGCTTACCGCAGAAGGGTAGGTTATTGGATCCTTTGGACTGAAAATCGTATATATTTCCCTCTGATCGGACGGTTCAGAGGGATTCTTTTTTAATGATGCGGAGCAAGGGAGCGGATGCTCTTTGATGAATGCTCCTGTGACGGACGAAAGCAGGGATCATGATATATGAAAAAGAAAGGGATCTGGTATGCGCTGCTTGCAGTGCTGCTGACGGCGGCTGTGGTGCTGGTGCCTGTGCTGCAGGCTTCTTTGACGGAAAAAAAGCCGCCTGAAACCTCTGATGTGGAAAAATCGAGTCAAAACATCATTCCGAAAAAGGAAGATAAGCCTGCTTCTCAGAAGGACGACAGCTCTGATCTGAAAGACGGGATGGAAAACTTTCTGATCGTGCTGACAGAGGACGCTATGCTCGATATGGCGATGAGCGCAGACAGCAGGTATGAAAGCGTCAGGGAACTGCTTCTCTCTGACGAAGGAAAAAGCCGTGCTGACGCTGTGAGGAAAAGTCAGGCGGTCGCTAAGGCAAGTATTACCAAATTAGTGCCGCAGGCGGATTTTGACGGCAGCAGAACGCTTTCCGCTCTGATGAACGCTATGACGGTGAAAGCGCCGAAAAGCGCAGCGGAAAAGCTCGGCAGGATCAACGGCGTTTCTGCTGTGTATGAGCTGACGGAGGAATATGTGTTCTTTGACCTTGAGGACGGTACAGAAGAAAGTGTCCTATATGAATATGGTGAAGATGCGCTGACGGATGAAACAGAAGCTTCCGACAGTGAAGAAAGCGGTGATCGGCTGCGTATTTTCGGAGAGATCGAGTTAGAGCCTGCTTTCAGCGCTCAGACATCAGAAGTGACGGATATCAATGATGAAACGGAAGAAAACAGCGGCACACAAGAAGATACGAACAGCGAAGTATCAACAGAAACGGATGAAACCGCTGAAACGTCTGATGACGGCGCAGAAAATGTGAGATATCCTGTCGGGAATGCGCTGCAAAAAGCATATCGTGACAGGATGGAACTAATACAGGAGAGCGGAGAGGAAAACGGCGGTCAGGAAATGATGATCGCTGTGCTGGACAGTGAATTTGATGTGAATGAACAGGTATTTTCACAAGAGCCTGAAATGACTTCTGTCAGCAGGGAGATGTTAAAAACGATGTCGGGCATCATTCGCTTTGGCAGTCCTGCGAATATCAGCGGCGATGCTTGTTATGTCAGTCAGAAGATCCCCTTTGCGTTTGACTATGCGGAAAACGACACGAATACTTATGACCCTTCTTTGCTTCACGGTACACTGACAGCCGCTGTTGCGGCAGGAAATAACGGCAGAGAGGATGCTGATGCCTTTTCGGGCGCGGCAAAGGATGCGCAGCTGGCGCTGATGAAGATCGCAGACAGCAGACGGGATGACGGCAGGATCGCTGTCAGGACGGATGCGCTGTTATGTGCGCTGGATGATTCGGTCAAGCTGGGTGCGGACGTTATTTGCATGGGCTTTGGCAGCTATGAGCTGACAGGCGACCGCACGTTGTTTCAAAACGCTTTGCAAAAGCTGTACAGAGCAGGCATTGCGGTGGTCTGCGCGGCAGGAAATGCAGGCTATAACGGAATGCAGCAGGGAAATACATTATATACGGAAGATATTTTTTACGGGACGGAAAATGTTTTGTCATCACAAAGCGGCGTGCTGACGGCAGGTTCGGCGCAAAACGGAATGCATCTTCGCCGCTTTATCACGATAAACGGTCAGAAGCTCTATTATCAAGATCTTAACCTTGTACCGCTGACGGACACGATCCGTTTTCTGGAAAGTCCGGGGACATTGCTGTCAGATGAGATACAGATCCAGTTTAACGAATATACTTATCTTGAGGAATACACGGCGCAGACTTATCTGCGTGAAACGGACATAAAGGACAAGCTCGTGATCGCTGATGTCGTTTCTGACGAGCTGATCCCTGAGTTGTGCAGCGCTGCGCAGCAAAAGGGCGCTGTCGGAGTTGCGCTGCTGAATGAGCTTGGCGCTGATCGGGCAAAGGTTTTGTCAAAACTGCCTGCGCAGTTTCCTGTGATACGGATCGAAACGCCTGCTTCCTCTTTTTCGGATATGCCAAACGGCACGTATCTGATGGATACGGAAGATGAAGTGCAGGAGATCGCTGCGCCGTCTGTGTCGTCCTTTACGTCCTACGGCGTTTCCGATCGGCTTGTACTGAACAAACGGATGCTTGCAATTGGTGAGGATGTTTATACAGGCATCGCTGACAGCAGCAGAGCGGTGATGAACGGCACTTCTGCTGCTGCGCCTGCCATCGCAGGTGCGGCGGCGCTGGTCAAAAGCCGCCTGAAAGATCAGGCGCTTTCGCCGTCTGAATGGATGAAGACAACAGAAGAGCTGCTGCTCTCTGCCGCCGAACCGATCACAGCAGGGCGGCAAAACGGAGAAACATTGTATGCTTCTCCGAGAGTACAGGGATTTGGACTGATGCAGCTGCAAAAAGCCCTCTCTGCCAAAGCGGTTTTTCAGATAGGAGAAGAGCTGCAGGGGCTTTCACTGGGAGAAAGTGAGGACGGACGCTTTGAACTGTCGTTTTCGGTCAGAAATTTGTCCGAACAGACGCAGAGCTATCATGTTTCCTGTGTTGTGCAGACAGATACAGCAGACGGCAGGATCAACACCCTCAAACCGCTTTCTCTGACAAAACATACTTCTGTGAGCTTTGAAGCGGCTGAACTGAAAAACGGCACGCTGACGATCGAAAGCGGTAAGAGCGCAGAGATCAGCGGCATTTTGCAGGTAGAGGAACAAACACTTTCGGAGCTGAAAAAGGATTTCCCGAAAGGATGTTACCTCGAAGGCTTTGTCTTTTTGACGCCGACAGAGGAAGGGTCAGCGCTCAGTCTGCCCTTTATGGGCTTTTACGGTTCTGTACAGCAGTTCAGTCCTTTCGATCATACGGTATATGATAACGAAACATCTGTGACAGGGCTGGAAAGCACTTTGATGTCTGTTGCCTACCGCAGCGGCGCTTATGCTTCCTGTACACTTTTGCAGGGAGAGGACAGTATTCTGTTTTCAAGAGACGCCCTGCGTACCGTTCTGGATGACAGCAGCTGCGGCGTATCCATTATCCTGCCGAATTTCTACACCCTGCGAAACATCTATGACCTGACGGTCTCGATCTTGGATGAACAGGGCAAAGTGCTATACAGCGAATGTCTGGGTGATGTGTCATCCTTCCGTGTCCCCGACAAACAGCCCTTTGAAAAACTCACTCACGGCAACAAAGGACTGAGAGAACAGTTCCTCAAAATGTCGAACGGAAAATATAAATATGAAGTATCTGCTAAGACCATGCTGCCAAACGGTACGCTTTCATCGCCCTTTACGGCTGCCTATTGGTTCACGCTGGATGAAACGAAGCCTTCGCTGCTGAGTGCGGAGACTTTTCGCGAAAACGGAAAAACCTATCTGGAACTGACGGCAAAAGGACTGGGCGGTATACAGAAATTTGAACTGTACGCCGCCGCTTACAACAGCAAAAACAACAGTTATCGTTATATTGACAGTCTGGACAAGATGATATCCGCAGGACTGCTCAGCGACGGGTGTTATACGCTTTTAGAGCATGAAAAGAACAAAGACGGCACAGATACTTTCCGTTATGATATCACCGATCTTCACCGTCAGCTCAGCACCCTGAGCGTCAGCACGGAAACATGGTCTGCGAACAGTTCGGATAAGAAGATCGCCTGCAAAGCGATCGACTGCGCATTCAATGCGTCTGCCGTACAGACAGCGGACGTGATCATCTACGGAACTGCCCTCTTCCGCTTTAAGGATACAAACGGAGATCCTGCAAAGGGAGTGAGCGTCACCATCGGCAAAAAAACCGTTGTATCCGATAAAAACGGAGAAGCGATTTTTGAAGGTCTTGAGCCTGATTTTTACTACGCCTCCCTGAGCTGCAGTCCTTCAGACTATGCACTGCCGCCCGGCGGTTATATCGTCACGATCAGCGAAGACCGTCCGCTTTACGAGCAATCGCTGACGCTGAAAGCATTCAGAACCTACGTACCCGAACCCGACGATGCGCAGGCAGACGATCAAACGGCTCAACAAACCGTCCAACAAGCCGAAACCGAACCGCCTGACGAGCCATTCTACGCCCTCGCCTTCGTCACCGTCCTGCTCGCCATATGCATCACAGGCTTCCTTTTCCGCAAAAACCTCACCCGCTGAGTGTCAGAGGGCGCTGCCCTCCGAACCTCCTGCCAAAGGCTCTGCCTTTGGAATCCGCAAGCCTTTGAAAAGGCTTGAGCGAAACTTTTAACTTTAAGGATGTTGGACACTATCCTTTGCCGCAGGCAAAAGCACCGACCGAGCCGACAGGCGAAGATGGGTTTCTTTATGTGGCTGACCCGACAAAATGGATTTCCGTGGCTGATCCGAAAAAGTGGTTGACAAGAACGGAGAATTGCGTTTTAATATAAAGTAGGA
>ONYV01000042.1 GCA_900322105.1 uncultured Eubacteriales bacterium
CATGTTTTCCGCTTGCTGTGACTGATATCATGGCTCACAGCATAACCATATCGGAAAAGCCGCATGAGAAAACCTTTTCTAAAAAAGTTCTCCCCTGCACCCTTCCTAAAAAATTTGATTTAATATATCGTCACTTTATGTTTTTTGCTTGCTGTGACCACTATCATAACTAACAGCTCAAACACACTTTCAAACTCAGCAAAAGCTCTTCTTTATAAACAACCCCCCTTTCCGTCAAGTCAAGTTTTTTAGGAAAGGGGGGTTTGGGGGGAATAACCCTTTGTTCCCAACAAAGGGTTTTCCCCCCAAGACAAACACTCAGAAGCGGAAATCACGCTTGCCGCCGAGTTTGATCTCATTGAGGTAGTCGATGGCTCTTTGGCGGCGCTTTTCGTCGGGGACGTTCCGGATCTCACGGGCGATGAGTTCTTCACCGATTCTGCGTGTTTCGGGGGATGCGTAGTCGGTGAGGAATTCCTGTAAGGTCATCAGGGCGTTCGGATGACAGCAGTTCTGGATCTGACCGACTTTGCACAGCGCCATGAAACGGTCGCCTGTTCTGCCCTCACGGTAACAGGCGGTACAGAATGACGGAATGTAGCCTTTTTCCATCAGCCAGCGAACAACTTCATCCAGTGAACGCTGATCGGAAACGTCAAACTGCTCGGTGTCGTGGGGTCTTTCTTCGGCGGTATAGCCTGCATAGCCGCCGACAGAAGTTCTTGAACCGCCTGAAATCTGTGAAATGCCCAGTCCCATTACCTTGTCACGACAGGCTTCGCTCTCACGGGTAGAGATGATCATACCTGTGTAGGGAACGGCGATGCGGATACAGGCGATGATCTTTGCAAAGGTTTCGTCGTCAATGCCGTTGTCGAATACGCTCGGGTCAATGTCGGAGGCTCTCTTGATCCTCGGTACGCTGATCGTATGAGGGCCTACACCGTGTACGGCTTCAAGATGCTCTGCGTGCATCAGAATGCCTGCAAATTCATATTTATACAGCTCCAGTCCGAACAGTACGCCCAGACCAACGTCATCAATGCCGCCTTCCATCGCTCTGTCCATTGCTTCGGTATGATAAGCATAATTGTGCTTGGGTCCGGCGGGATGCAGCTTTTCGTAGCTTTCTTTGTGGTAAGTCTCCTGAAACAGAATATATGTGCCGATGCCTGCGTCATGGAGCTTTCTGTAATTTTCAACTGTTGTCGCCGCAATGTTGACGTTGACACGGCGGATCGCGCCGTTTTTGTGCTTGATGCTGTAAATGGTCCTGATGCAGTCGAGAATATACTCGATCGGGTTGTTTACGGGGTCTTCGCCGCTTTCGATCGCCAGACGCTTATGTCCCATATCCTGCAAAGCGATCACTTCCGCCTTGACTTCTTCCTGCGTCAGCTTTTTGCGCGGTATCTCTTTGTTCTGATAATGATAGGGACAGTAAACGCACTTATTCACGCAGTAATTCGACAGGTACAGCGGCGCAAACATAACGATCCTGTTGCCGTAAAAGGCTTCCTTGATCCTGCGTGCAAGGTCATACATCTTCTCTGTCATTTCGGGAATGTCACACGCTAACAGCACACTTGCTTCTCTGTGAGAAAGTCCTGCGCATTCAACGCCTCTGCCTGTTTTTTTCGGCGCAGCCTTCTCTAAAATAGATTCAATCAGTTCTCTGTTGTGTTTGTTTTCTTCTGCGTAGGCAAGGGTATCAAGGATCTCTTCATGATTGATAAACTCCTCTGCCTTCATTGATCTCATATCATAACTCATGGTTTCGTGCTTCCTTTCAAAAAATCATCCTCAAACCGCAGGACAGTTTGTCTGCGGTGAGAAATATGTGTTTGTATGCGAGAGATACACTCTCATTCTTTCTTGCAGTCGCCCCGACTGACTGCGATATCATACCCGATCGAGCGCACCCGCATTTGCAGGCAGTTTTTGCACTCTGCCGCTTCGTCGCCCGTACAGATCTTGTTATCATACAACAGATACTTGCTCCGTACATCCTTCGGCGACAGATTCGGCATCACCACATTTGCTCCTGCTAAAATGCCCAGTTCCCTGCCTTTCGGGTGGATCGTGCCAAGCGCAGTGGTGGACGGCAGCAGCACATTCGGCAGGGTCAGCCGCAGCAGTCCCAGCATAAACAGCGTCAGCTCTAAACTTCCCTGCGGAAAGTCACGAAACGGCGTATCGTGCTGTGGGATAAACGGACCGATGCCGACCATCTGCGGTTTCAGGTCTTTGATAAACAACATATCCTCCGCTAAATGCTCTTCCGTCTGATACGGCGAACCCACCATAAAGCCGCAGCCTGTCTGAAAGCCGATCTCTTTGAGATCATGCAGACAGCGTTTGCGGTTTTCGGGGGACAGACTGTCGGGATGCAGCAGGCGGTAATGCTCGTTGTTTGCGGTTTCGTGCCGCAGAAGATAGCGGTCTGCGCCTGCGTCAAAATAGCTCTGATATTCTTCACGGCTCTTTTCTCCGACCGACAGCGTGAGCGCACAGTCGGGATACTGACGCTTGATGCTGTGAATGATATCGAGCATTCTTTCGTTTGTAAAATACGGGTCTTCACCGCCCTGCAGCACAAAGGTGCGGAAACCGATCTCATAGCCTGTTTTGCAGCAGTCCATGATCTGTTCCTTTGTCAGGCGGTATCGTTCGGCGTTACGATTTTTGCAGCGTATGCCGCAGTAGTAACAGTCGTTTTTACAGTAATTCGTAAATTCGATCAATCCACGGATATACACGTCTTTGCCGTAGTAATGCTCCCGCACGGCTCTTGCTTTTTCAAACAGCAATTCCGAAAGCTCAGGTGTACGGCTTTTGATGAGAGCAATATACTCCTCTTTGCTGAGGGTATGCTCCCTTTCTAATTTTTCGATCAGTCCGACCATACGCTCACGCCTTGGAACAGACAACTTTTGAACTGATGCCGTCCAACTGACCGATCTTTCCCGACAAGGTGTTGATGATATCCATCGGCGCATCCAGCGCAATGCTGATGATGTTCAGTTCCTTTTTCGGGTAGGGAATGCCCATTCTGCCGATGATGTACTGACCGTATTCATGCAGCAGGGCGTTGAGCTTATCGGTAGACGCTATATTTTCTACGATAATGCCGATGATCGAAACTCTTTCTTCCATAGTGACTCTCTCCTTTAATAATATTAGCACAAAAAAATATTGGCGCAAAAAAACACACCGCAAAGGGTGTGTGATAAAAATTCCTTTTATGCTCCACCCTTCCGCATCAGGACGTCTTCGCTTTGGTGCAAAGTATTCCTTCTGCGTCAGCACGCAGTATTTCCGCCGTTTTGTGTGATGGGATTTTCGGACAGCACGGAGCTTTTCCGTCAATCTTTATGACATTATAGCACAACAACTCCTGCTTTGCAAGGGATTTTTTTGTCAATTTTATAGAACAATAATGTCATCCACGCAAAGTTACGATCACAAACGTCACCATAGTGACATCCCAAAGCCGCACCCCCGACATTTTCATGCAGTATCACCCAAACACACGGCATTTCTGACAGCGGAAATATATAGGCAACACCGCACAAAGACCGCCTTGCGGCTTAGCGCCACATCTGCTTGCATATTTTCCGTCATCTTGCACAAAAATCCCTCGACATACGTCAGTATGCGCATCTGCGGCACTATCTTTGTGCAGTATTGCCTTTACAAAAGAGTAAGATTTTGCCCTCATCTGTTTGCGAAAGTATACGGTATTATGGTATAATGAGTTATCATTCCAAAGGAGGATTTATTATGGATATTGTCATCTTAGCAGTCGGTATCGTCAACATCGCTTTGCTGATCTTCCTGATCGTCAGAAAAAGCAGCGCATCCGGCGAACCGCCGGACGACACAAAGCTCAAACACTTCATCGAACAGCAAAACGAAAGCATCCGACGTGAAAACAGAGAAACACAATCCGAACTGCGCCGTGAGATCAACACCACCCTCAACGAAAATATCCGTTCGCTGAGCGATCAGCTCCAGAACATCCAGATCAAATTAGCAAGAGAACAGCTGCGCCAGACAAACACGCTTTTTGAGTCGCAGAAAGAACAACTCACCACCATCGGCACTTCTCAAAAAGAGATCCTCTCCGCTGCAAGCAAGGCGCTTTCACGCACCATGACGGATATGGACAAGAAAATGCAGGATCAGCTCGGGGCTATCGGCTCATCTCAAAAAGAGATCCTCTCCGCCACAGGTCAGGCACTTTCACGCACCATGACGGATATGGACAAGAAAATACAGGATCAGCTCAAACAGCTTGAAACACGTTTTGCAACGCTGGAAAGCAATATTGAAATGAAACTTCAAGGCATCCGCACAACGGTTGAAAATCAGCTCAAAGACATTCGAGAGGACAACACAAAGCAGTTGGAGCAAATTCGCGGTACGGTAGATGAGAAGCTGCAAAAGACGCTGGAATCAAAGATGAACGAATCGTTCAGGCTGGTCAGCGAACGTCTGGAGCAGGTCTACAAGGGCTTAGGCGAAATGCAGACGGTCGCGCAGGGTGTCGGAGACTTGAAAAAGGTGCTGTCGAACGTCAAGACAAGAGGCATCTTGGGAGAGATACAGCTTGGTGCGATCCTCAAAGAGATCCTTACTCCCGATCAGTATGAAGAAAATATTGCAACAGTCCCGAGGTCAAAGAACCGTGTGGAATTTGCCGTCAAGCTGCCCGGCGCTGAGGACGGAAAGTATGTGTATCTGCCCATCGACTCAAAATTCAACGGCGACCGCTTCGCTCATTTACAGGACGCTTACGAAAGCGGTGACAGCGCATTGATCGCCGCCGCAAAGAAAGAGTTGTATGAAGCGATCAGAAAGTGCGCTAAGGATATCAGCGAAAAATACCTGTCGCCGCCCGACACCACGCAGTTTGCTGTCATGTTCCTGCCCTTTGAGGGGTTGTATGCCGAAGTCGTCAACACCGCAGGACTTGTGGAAGATCTGCAGCGTACCTACAAGGTCAATATTGCAGGACCTTCCACCATGGCAGCCATGCTCAACTCGCTGAAAATGGGATTCCAGACGCTCGCCATCCAGAAACGCAGCAGTGAAGTGTGGGCGATATTAGGCGCAGTCAAAACGGAATTTGAAACTTTTGAAAAAGCCCTCAACGACACACAGCACAGGCTGCGACAAACCGAAGAAAGCCTTGAAAAGCTGGTCGGCGTGCGCACCCGTCAGATGAACCGCAAGCTCAGCTCCATCGACAAATTAGACCCCCAAACCTCCGCCCACCTCCTCACCGAATAGACGGCGGCGCAGAGCCTGCGCTCCCTTGTGGGGAATCACTGGTATTCTTCCTTCGTACCGCCGCCGCAAGCCGAAAGGCTTGCTTTGGGCTTACATTTACAGAACTGATGATTTATTGCACTAAAAAATGAACTTGCAAGATATTTCTAAAGAGTATCAGCTTTCTCCGGTATCGGCACTGTTTTGTACTGATCCCTGCCAAGTTCATCCACTCATAGAGCGTGATAAATTACCCCATCCTCACGATAAACTATCCCTGTGGAATCAGGGGCGCAGTAGGTGCGGTAAAGTTACTAAGTGTCATGAATCATAATTTTATGAGGAAGTTAGCCCAAAGCAGGCTTTTCAGCCTGCGACGGCGATGCGAAGAATGCATCCCCATGGGATGCCGCACCGTCTTATTGCGGAATAGAATGTTCAACTCAAACGGACAAACAGCGAATCGGCGCCGGCAGCTTGCCGGCTTGATTTTTTGGGGGGAGTGAGATACAATAGAGGGGAAATGATATGGAATGGAGAGAATGATATGGAACAGATACAATTTGCAGCGCCGTGCCTGATGGGACTGGAAGGGATATGCGCAGACGAACTGAGACGAATGGAGATCGGGGGCGTGAGAGCGGAAAACGGCAGAGTGCTGTTTGAGGGCGATTTTTCAACGCTGGCAAGGGCTAACCTCTGCTCACGCTACGCCGAACGGATACAGATCCTCTTGGCGGAATTTCCTGCCTATACCTTCGAGGAGCTGTTTCAGGGCATCGGCAAAATCCCTTGGGAAAACTTCATCGGTGAAAAAGACGCTTTCCCTGTCAAGGGACACAGCGTCAGCTCGAAACTCACCAGCATTCCCGACTGTCAGAAGATCATCAAAAAATCCGCCGCATCCCGTCTTGGTCGGCACTATCATACCTCTTGGTGTGAAGAAAGCGGCAGTGTGCATCAGATACAGTTTCTCATCATCAAAAACCAATGCAGCGTTATGCTCGATACCTCGGGCGTCGGTCTGCATAAACGTGGCTACCGCCAGAACGCCGCCGCAGCGCCGATCAAAGAAACACTTGCCGCAGCAATGGCAGAGCTTTCCAGAGTACGCCCTTTCAGTACCGTCATTGACCCCTTCTGCGGTTCGGGTACGATACTCATCGAATCTGCGCTCAAAGCGCTGAATATTGCGCCGGGACTGAAACGCCGCTTTTCTGCGGAAAACTGGAGCGTGATACCGTCCGAAATATGGCGGCAGGAACGGGAAAGGGCTGTTGACAGCATCCGTACAGACGCAGAGTTTCAGGCGTTCGGCTATGATATTGATGATGAAGCGCTGTCGCTGACTATGGAGAATGCCAAAAAAGCAGGCGTTGAAAAACGCATCCGCGTGGAAAAGCGTGATATCCGTGACTATACCGAAAACTTCGACCGTGCCGCTGTTATTACCAATCCGCCATACGGCGAACGTCTGCTCGATATGGAACAGGCAAGGGAACTGTACCGCATCATGGGAGAAAAATTCACTCAAAAGCAGGGACACAGCTACAGCATCATCACGCCCGATGACGGCTTTGAGATCGTGTTCGGACGTTCTGCCGACAAGCGCCGCAAGCTCTACAACGGCATGATAAAGTGTCAGCTTTATATGTACTTCAAAAATCAATAAGAGCCTGTTTCATATCTGTGCTGTACGGAGCTTTGACGCAGTTATCGAAACCATACGCCAAAAGACGTGCGGCGCTAAATTTTTCAACAGGCACTAAGGAGCATGGATATGCTGGTGAAAACAAAACGGCTTACACTGGAGCCGTATGGAACAAAGCATTATGACACCGCCGTCATTTATTCGACCGATCCTGAAAATACAAAAATGATGTGCTTTTTGCCCTGTGACAGCAAAGAAGAAGTCATGGAATACCTGCGCAAATGTGAGATACAGTGGAAAAAAGAAAAGCCCGCATATCTTGACGCAGCGATCCTGCTTGACGGCAGACATATCGGAGCGGTAAGCGCAGAATTTCTTGAAAACGGCACCGTCGGTGAACTGGGCTGGATCATCCAAAAAAATTTCTGGGGAAGCGGCTATGCATATGAAGCCGCCGATGCCTTTATGGAATACTGCACACGAAAATTCGGGATCAGAAAATATATCGCCCATGCCGACAGCGAAAATGCAGCCTCTATCAGAGTGATGGAAAAGCTCGGCATGAAGTTTGTTTCTGTCACAGACGGCAGAAAAAACCGCCTCAGTGACGAACTTTGCAAAGAAGTACTTTATGAAATGCAGATCGTGTAATGACCGACCCGAACCGCTCGACCGATACATAGTGAGCGGTGTGGTGAGCGGCTTGCGCTTGGTGTGTATTATGTACATTTATTAGCAGCAAAACTCATATGAGGTTGTGTTACACAGATCATTCGGGATAAGCAACCAAAGGGGCGCAGGAAGTTAGCAGCCCGACAGAAAGCCGTTGGAGGTGTCATCATATGGCATTTGCGCATTTGCACGTACACAGCGTTTACAGTCTGCTCGACGGAGCAGGAAAAATCAATGAGATCATATCGGCGGCAAAGGAATTAGGACAGGACAGTATTGCGCTCACCGACCACGGTAATATGTATGGCGTGATCGAATTTTATGAAGCAGCTTTGAAAGAAGGCATCCATCCGATCATCGGGTGCGAAATGTATGTTTCTCCGCGAAAGCATACCGACCGTGATCCGTCCGCTGACAGAGAGAGCCGTCATCTGGTTTTGCTCTGTGAAAATAATGTCGGTTATCAGAATCTCATCAAGCTCAACACTCTTGCTTTCACCGAAGGTTTTTACGGCAAACCGAGAGTCGATCTCGATCAGCTCAGGGAACACCATGAAGGTCTGATCGCTCTGTCTGCCTGCCTGTCGGGTGAGATACCAAGAGCGCTGCTGCAAAATGACTACCCAAAAGCAAAGAAGGCTGCGCTGACATATCAAGACATCTTCGGCAAAGACAATTTCTTTATCGAACTTCAGGATCACGGCTTAACGGAAGAAAAACGGATCGCACAGATGCTCATTTCTCTTGCAAAAGAATGTCAGATACCCCTTGCGGTGACAAACGACTGCCACTATATCAGACATGAGGACAGCCATATTCAGGATGTGCTGGTCTGCATACAAACGCAGCGCACCCTCAGCGACAATAACCCCATGCGGTTTGAAACGGATGAGTTCTATCTGAAAAGCGAAGAGGAAATGCGCGCGCTTTTTCCGCAGTGTCCCGAAGCCGCCGACAATACCGCAAAGATCGCAGAGCGCTGTCAGGTAACGTTTGAGTTCGGAAAGCTCAAACTGCCGCATTTTGATGTTCCCGATAACCGTGACCATACCGAATATTTCCGTGAACTGTGCTATCAGGGACTTTACCGCCGCTATGGGGAACATCCTGATAAAACACTGTACGAACGTCTGGAATATGAGATCAAAACCATCTCGTCTATGGGCTTTGTCGATTACTTTCTGATCGTCAGCGATTATGTCAGCTATGCCAAAAGCCACGACATCCCCGTAGGTCCCGGAAGAGGGTCGGGAGCAGGCAGTCTTGCGGCGTACTGTATCGGCATCACAGGCATTGACCCGATACGATACGACCTGATCTTTGAGCGGTTTCTCAATCCCGAACGGGTGAGTATGCCCGATTTTGATATCGACTTCTGCAAGGAACGGCGGCAGGAAGTTATTGACTATGTGACAAGAAAATACGGCAAAGATCATGTCGTTCAGATCGTTGCGTTCGATACGATGGCGGCAAAGGCGGCTGTCAGGGACGCAGGCAGGGTGATGGGACTGCCTGTTTCTGTTTGTGACAAGATCGCAAAGCTCATTCCGAGGGAACTCAACATCACCATTGAAAAGGCGCTGAGCATCTCGCACGAACTCAAAAAAGTCTATGACGAAGATTCACAGATACACGAACTGATCGACACCGCTTCCAAGATCGAAGGGATGCCCCGACATCTCACCCTGCACGCCGCAGGCGTTGTCATCACCGACCGACCTGCAAGCGATTATATCCCTTTGGTCAAAAATAACGACATCCTCGCTTCTCAGTTTACCATGACGACGCTTGATAAATTAGGTCTGCTGAAAATGGACTTCTTAGCCCTGCGAAACCTTACCGTCATGCATGACGCTGAAATGATGATCCGCCGCTCTGAACCCGATTTTCGGCTTGACAATATCCCCGAAAACGACAAACAGGTCTTTGCGCTGTTCTCTTCGGGCGACACCGAAGGCGTGTTTCAGTTTGAATCCGCAGGCATGAAAAATATCCTGACACAGCTCAAGCCGCAGTGTCTTGAAGATATCATCGCCGTCATCTCCCTCTACCGCCCCGGTCCGATGGAATCTATCCCCCGTTATATCGAAAACCGCCACCACCCCGAAAAGATCACCTACAAGCATCCTCTCCTTGAACCGATCCTGAAAGTGACTTACGGCGTTATCATCTATCAGGAACAGGTCATGCAGATCTTCCGCACCCTTGCAGGATATTCCCTCGGACGTGCCGATCAGGTGAGAAGGGCAATGTCCAAGAAAAAGAAACACGTCATGGAAGAAGAACGCAGGGTCTTTATCTATGGTCTGACAGACGAAAACGGAAATGTCCTTGTGGACGGCTGCATCCGCCGCGGCGTTTCGGAAGATACGGCAAAATCCCTCTTTGCCGAAATGGAGAGCTTCGCTTCTTACGCCTTCAACAAATCTCATGCCGCCTGTTATGCGCTTGTCGCTTATCAGACAGCTTATCTGAAAGCGCACTATTTCAGTCAGTACTTTTCCGCACTGCTCACCAGTGTGCTGGACAACGCAGGAAAAGTGGAGGTCTATATTGACGAATGCAGTCAGAAAGGGATATGTGTTCTGCCGCCCGATGTCAATGAAAGCGAACTCGGCTTTACCATTCAGGAAGACAAGATACGGTTCGGGCTGATGGCCGTCAAGAACCTCGGCAAAAGTCTCATCGAAAAGATCGTCCGTGTCCGCAAAGACGGACGATACCTGTCTTTTTATGATTTTTGCAGCAGAGTGTACGGATTCGAGCTGAACAAGCGTTCTCTGGAAAGCCTGATACGGTGCGGCGCTCTCGACCATCTGGGCGCAAACCGCCGTCAGATGATCCTCGCTCTTGACACAACGCTGGAATGGATCGCAGAAAAAAAGAGCAGCAGTATCGAAGGGCAAATGGATCTGTTTGGAATGACTTCGACAAAACCGGATGAACCGCCGCTGCCGAATGCGCTCGAATATCCTGATGCAGAACTGCTTGAAATGGAAAAAAACAGCACGGGTCTTTATTTTTCGGGACATCCGCTGTCGGAATATGACGAGGTGATCCGTCAGGTGCATTCCGACCGCCTGAACGCTATCATCGAAAATGACGGTCAGCAGTATCATGACGGCAAAAAGGTGGATGTGTTTGCCATCATCGGCAAGATCAAGGTCAAGACTACCAAAAGGGGTCAGCAAATGGCATTTGTCGATATCGAGGACAAATACGCAGGTCTTGAGATGATCGTTTTTCCGAATACGCTTCAGGAATTTGGCAATCTGCTCAGGGAAACGGCGATCCTGCGCATTTCGGGTACTGTCAGCCTGAGAGATGAGGAACTGCCGAAGATCATCTGCCATTCCCTGCAAACTGCGCCCAAACAGGTTTCTGCCGCATCCCTTGAAAACGACACACACTCTCTTTCGCACCATTATCCCGAACGTGCCGCCGCTTCTCCGATCAATCCTTACAAAAAAACCAAGCCCGGACTCTATCTCCGTGTGCCGAATCAGGAATCGGAAGCCTACCGCAGAGCCATTCAGGTCACAGACATCTTTGACGGCGCAACGCCGCTGTATATCTATTTCACCGACACAAAGCTGCTCTGGGCAACACCGCCGCAAATGCACGTTTCCCCCAATTCCGTCATGCTCAACGAACTAAAACGCCGCATCGGCAACGCCAACGTAAAATTAGTTTAGCGCCAGCGCAGAGCCTGCGCTCCCGATTCGCTGACGTTCGCATACGCTCACTCTGTCCGTTTGAGTTGAACATTCAATTCCGCAATAAGACGGTGCGGCATCCCGCGGGGATGCATTCTTCGCACCGCCGTCGCAAGCCG
>ONYV01000281.1 GCA_900322105.1 uncultured Eubacteriales bacterium
AACAGGCGTGACACGGTACAGCACATGACCGTTGGTTTCTTTTACGTAGTCCGCTCCCATATTCTCAAACGGCAGCATTCCTTCTGTGTTCATATAGCGTGTTCCTGTGATCAGGTTCTGTTTGTTGGCGTTTTCTGCGGTCAGCTGAAAACCGATCAGATGACAGCGGTTATACAGCGATTTGCCGTCGACAAAATCATACTGGATGCTTTGCCAGCCGCTTGGCTTTACACTGCTGATGTTTCCGCGCTTTTCAGTCGGCATCGTTTCTTTGCAGACGCAGGCATAGGCTGTTCCGCAGCGTCCGAGGTGATCCAGATCGCTGTAACTTTCAAACGCCTTTGTCGTATATTCCGATTCGCTGAAATACGGTATGTTCTTGTTGATCTCGACAAACGGTTCATCCGTAAAGTCGGGTACTGTGTTGATGGTATAAGCGCCTGCAACGGTCGACGGTTCGGGCGTATAGGTCGAGATCGAAATTTTGCAGGACGGCAGCAGCACTAAGACAAGCGCTGTCATCAGCAGGCAAAGGATCTGTTTTGTTCGTTTCATCTTTCATATTCCTCCCTTGTGATTGTGTCGTGAGAACTGCCCGAAAACTCTTCTGTACGGGTCAGGTGATAGCTTCCGAGGTCAAGGGTAAATTTCGTACTCGAAGGGTAATGTCGGTTCCAGCGGTACACGATCAGACCCTGTATTTTCTCTGCAAACGGCAAAAGATCATCCGTTTCTACAAAGCAGATATCATCATCCTCTGCACCTTGCAGATATGTATCACTGACGCTGATCCTGTCGGGATAGTCTTCAAACAGGGAACGTGAATATTCTTTCATCCGTATTTGTTTCTCTCCTGTCAGCCGCATCAGGTCTTCGATCAGTTTACTGTCACGGCTTTGGCGGCGGCGGTTAAACGTCATGCCGTTTTTGTCGTCTATACATACTACTGCTATCATGCTGTACCTCCGTTTATTATTATGGATCATACTCTATATTATAAAAGATTTCTGTCAGAATTACAAGAAAATGTTTTGCAGGAATCAAACTTCAAAATTGCTTTTTTATCCTCAAATCACCTATGAATATATGGAAACAGCTAATATTTTGCAAGAAATCTTTCATATTTTTTAATTTCATCTTGACATTGTACTCATTTCTTTTTATACTATACTTATCATCATTTTGAAGGAGTAATGAAAAAATGAAAACAAGAATCGGTATTTTAGGCTACGGCAATCTTGGCAGGGGTACAGAGATCGCTGTGGCTGCTGCTCAGGATATGGAACTCGCCGCAGTATTCACCAGAAGAGATCCTGCAAGCGTTACGATCCTCACAAAAGGCGTTCCTGTTGTCAATGTAAATGAGATCCAAAACTGGCAGGACAAAATCGATGTATTGGTCATCTGCGGCGGCAGCGCTACGGATCTTCCTGTTCAGACGCCTGCCTATGCTGAGATGTTCAACGTCATTGACAGCTTTGACACTCATGCAAAAATTCCTGAGCATTTTCAGAATGTCGATACTGCCGCAAAAAAAAGCGGTCATGTGGCAATGATCTCTGTCGGCTGGGATCCCGGTATGTTCTCTCTCAACAGAGTGTATGCAAATGCCATCCTTCCTGACGGAAAGGACTACACCTTCTGGGGCAAGGGCGTCAGTCAGGGTCATTCTGATGCAGTCAGAAGGATCAAGGGCGTGAAAAATGCCAAGCAGTATACCATCCCGATCGAAAAAGCCCTTGACGCTGTCAGAAACGGTGAAGATCCTGAGCTTTCTACCAGAGAAAAGCACCTTAGAGAATGCTTTGTCGTCGCAGAAGACGGCGCTGACAAGGCTGCCTTCTATTCCGGCTACCAGAAATATTACCGCTTCATGCTGAGGCGGTTCGCCGGGGTCTTCGGCACCCAGAACTACGGGACTGAATCCAGTGCCTGCTTTACCTCCGGCGCCATGGCCTGGCAGGTTGCCTCAGGCACCTCCATGGGCATGAACCTGCCGAATGCCGAACTGGTGATCGGCTGGGGACAGAACGGCTTCTTCTCCCGTTACCCGATCGTCCGCAATGAAATTGCATCGATGGATTGCAAATGCATCAAGTTCAAGACTGGCGTGGATGCGACCGACTGGATGAACCTCACGTACGAAAATGGCCAGAAGGCTTATCTCAAGACTTCGATGGTTTCGCCAACGCATAACGAAGGCGTGATTTGCGGGACGGCTGGGCAAATCCGTGTGCAGAATTTGAATGATATGGTAAAGCTAGAATTGCTTGATGATGCCGGGAATGTTGTTGAAACAATTGAGCCTACGCGTCTTTGCAACTGCTAC
>ONYV01000069.1 GCA_900322105.1 uncultured Eubacteriales bacterium
TTTTTTCAAAAATACTCTTGACAAATTTTAGAATAACGGTTATAATGATGAAGCTGTCAGCAAGCAATGCGGATGTAGCTCATCTGGTAGAGCGCAACCTTGCCAAGGTTGAGGTAGCGAGTTCGAGCCTCGTCATCCGCTCCATCATTGCCCCGACACATTGTGTTGGGGTTTATTTTTTTGCCATCGCCGATATGCCGCAGCTTTTATGTTCCTGTTCCTCTGACAAGCATTCAAAATCCCTTATAAATTTGCGGAAAGCCCTTTATTTTTCTTTTATTTCGTAATATAATATAGTAGTTATGTTTTTTTATCTTTACTACTATCAATGAATGGAAGTGTTGTTTTATGGTAGAAAGCTATGCTCATCTTCTCGATCATATAAAAAGGATACATTTTGTCGGTATCGGCGGATCGGGTATGTGTCCGCTGGCTGAGATCCTCCACAGCGAAGGCTATGAGATCACAGGCTCTGACAATGCCGAATCTGATACCCTGCAAAGGATCCGTTCCTACGGGATTCCTGTCACAATGGGTCATTTTCCCGAAAACGTCTGCGGCGCAGATATGGTGGTCTACACTGCCGCTGTCAAGCTCGACAATCCCGAACTGGTCTCCGCTCAGGCGCAGAACATCCCCACGGTAGAGCGCAGTGTGATGCTCGGCGCTGTCGTGGACAAATACAGCAAGTCTATCGCTGTCAGCGGCACTCACGGCAAAACCACCACTACCTCTATGCTCACCCAGATCCTGACAATGGCGTCCTTCGACCCTACCGCCGTCATCGGCGCAAAGCTGCCTTTCATCGGCGGCAACAGCCGTATTGGCAAGTCGGATTATATCGTCTGTGAAGCCTGCGAATATGTCGATACCTTCCTGCGCATCTTCCCTGCAATGTCTGTGATCCTCAACGTGGACGAAGACCATCTGGACTACTTCGGTACGCTTGACAGGATCAAGGATTCCTTTACCCGCTTTATGGAACAGACAAGCTCCTATATCGTCGTCAACGGAGATGACCGCAATTCGATGGACTGTGTGAAGGAAGCGAAAAAACACGGCGCTCAGAAGATCGTCACCTTTGGTTTCGGCAACAGAAACGATTTCCGCGCGGAGATCACAGGCGAATCCTCTGTCTGTGACAGCTTTGACCTCTACCATAAAGGCGAAAAACTCTGCTCTGTCAGTCTGAAAGTCCCCGGTAAATTCAACGTCATGAATGCCCTTGCCGCCGCAAGCGCTGCCATTACCCTCGGCGTTGCTCCCGAAGACGCTGCCAAAGCGCTGGAAGCTTTCAGCGGCGCTCACAGACGCTTTGAAATTTTAGGCAAGCCCTGCGGCATTACCGTTGCGGACGATTTTGCCCATCATCCCACAGAACTCCGCGCAACCCTCACCACCGCTATGAGCATGGGTTTCCGCAAGGTATGGGCTGTCTTTCAGCCGCACACCTTCTCCCGTACTTACACTTTCCTCAATGAATTTGCCGAAGTGCTTTCTATCCCCGACCATGCTATCCTCTCTGAGATCCTTCCTGTCAGAGAAACCAATACCTACAATATCTATTCCAAAGACCTTGCCGAAAAAATTGACGGATGCGTCTGGTTCAAAACCTTTGAAGAGATCGCTGATTATGTCACCAAAAAGGCAAAGCCCGGCGATCTGATCATCACCATTGGCGGCGGCAACGTCTATATGTGCGCCGACATGATCCTGAAAAAACTAAACGGCGTGACAGACTGATTGCCGTTTGTAATAATACTGAAACAAAGGTCGTGAGAATTAAATTGGAAAAAAGACTGAAGCTGTACGGATTCAACAATCTGACCAAAACGCTGAGCTTTAACATCTATGACGTTTGCTATGCTAAGTCAGAGCGTGAACAAAAAGACTATATCGCCTATATCGATGAACAGTATAATTCCGAACGTCTGACAAGCATTCTCTGTCAGGTGACGGAAATGATCGGCGCTACCGTGCTGAATATCTCCAAACAGGATTATGATCCGCAGGGTGCGAGCGTGACGCTGCTGATCTCGGAAACAGGACTGCCCGAAAAGATCGACGAGTCCTGCAACTGCGGCAAGTATGCCGCCGCTTACCTCGGCGATGCGATTGCCGCCCACCTCGATAAAAGTCATGTGACGGTACATACCTACCCCGAATATCATCCCGACAATGCCATCGCTACCTTTCGTGTCGATATCGACGTTTCTACCTGCGGCACCATCTCTCCGCTGAATACCCTTGATTTTCTGATCGACAGCTTTGATTCCGATATCATCACCATTGACTACCGCGTCAGAGGCTTTACCAGAGATACCTCCGGCAAAAAACTCTTTATCGACCACAAGATCACTTCTATTCAGGATTATATCAAAGATGAGACCCTGCGCCGATATGATACTGTTGATATCAACGTCTATCAGGCAAACATCTTCCATACGCAGATGCTGATCAAAGAGCTTGAATTGCAGAATTATCTGTTCAAGACCGATGTTTATGAAATACCGCCGAAAGAACGTCTTGCCATTTCCAACAGTCTCAGACGGGAAATGATCGAGATCTACAGCGGCATGAATGTCTATGAATAACGGGTGATACACTATGAGGATGAATCAAAGCCGCGCGCCTGTCTATGAGGCGCTGCAGGAATATCGTGAAAACAGGATCGTTTCCTTTGATGTGCCCGGACATAAACAGGGCAAGGGCAATCCTGAGCTGACCGAGTTTTTGGGGAAACAGTGCATGAGCGTGGATGTCAATTCCATGAAGCCGCTGGACAACCTCTGTCACCCCGTCAGCGTCATCAAGGAAGCCGAAGAACTGATGGCGGACGCTTTCGGCGCAGAACACGCTTTCTTTATGGTCAACGGTACTTCCAGTTCCGTACAGGCGATGGTGATGAGTGTCTGCAAAAGAGGCGACAAGATCATCATGCCGAGAAACGTTCACCGCAGCAGCATCAACGCCCTGATCGTGTGCGGCGCTGTGCCTGTGTATGTCAACCCCGGTGTCAACAAGAAACTGGGCATACCGCTGGGAATGTCTGTCGATTCTGTCAAAAGAGCCATTGCGCTCCATCCTGACGCCAAGGCGATCATTGTCAATAATCCGACCTATTACGGCGTTTGCTCCAACCTCCGTGAGATCGTGCGCATTGCACATAACGCAGGAATGAAAGTGCTTGTGGACGAAGCTCACGGCACACACTTTTATTTCGGCGACTATATGCCGCCCTCCGCAATGAGCGCAGGCGCGGATATGGCGGCTGTCAGTATGCACAAAACGGGCGGTTCGCTTACGCAAAGCTCTGCCCTGCTGCTCGGCAAAGGCGTTTCGGAAGGTTATGTGCGGCAGATCATCAATCTGACGCAGACGACCAGCGCTTCTTATCTTCTTCTTTCCTCTCTCGATATTTCCCGTAAAAATCTTGCCCTCAACGGCAAAAAGATCTTTGAAAAAGTTACCTCACTTGCTTCCTACGGCATTCAGGAGATCAACAAGCTCGGCGGTCTTTATGCCTTCTCCAGAGAACTCATCAACGGCGATACCGTCTTTGATTTCGATCCCACAAAGATCTCTGTCCATACCAGAGATATCGGTCTGGCAGGCATCGAAGTGTATGATATCCTGCGTGACCGCTACGATATCCAGATCGAATTCGGTGATATCGGCAACATTCTGGCGATCGTGTCTGTCGGTGACAAGATCCTCAAGATCGAACGGCTGATCTCTGCGCTGTATGAAGTCAAGCGCCTTTACTCAAAGGATTCCGCCGGTATGCTTGACCATGAATACATTGAGCCTGTGGTGATGTGTTCGCCGCAGGATGCTTTCTATGCCGAAAAGAAACAGCTTCCGCTCAAAGACACTCTTGGAAAGATCTGCGCAGAATTTGTCATGTGCTATCCGCCCGGCATCCCCATCTTAGCTCCGGGAGAACTTATTACGAAAGACGCTTTGGAATACATCATCTATGCCAAAGCAAAAGGCTGTAATCTGACCGGGGCGGAAGATATCAACACAGAGAAGATCAATATTATGGTAAGGTGACTGAATCATTGATTCTTGCCATCAAAAATGTTAAAAACAGCAAGTTTATTTACATCAGCAAAACATGGCAGGGCACCAGAAATAAAACTGAACAGACGGTCGATCTGAGCGAGATCGATCTGCCTCGTTTTTTTGCTGATGCAAAAGTAAACTGCCTGTATCAAATCAATTTGCATGATAAAGAAGGTCGATCATAAAATGGAAATGTGGTATACCGAAGAACAGACCAACAATGTACGGTTCTCGATACGGTGCGATAAACAAAAGTATTCCGCTCAGTCCGAATACCAGCGTATCGAGATATTCAGCACGCCTGAATTCGGAGATGTGCTGGTGCTGGATGACCGTGTGATGCTGACGCAAAAGGATGAATTTATCTATCATGAAATGATCACTCATGTGCCGATGGCTGTCAATCCCGATATCAAAAAAGTCCTCGTCATCGGAGCAGGTGACGGAGGCACGGTGCGGGAACTTGTCAAATACAAGTCGATCGAAAAGATCGATATGGTCGAGATCGACAGAATGGTGGTCGATGCCTGCAAGGAATATCTGCCAACCGTTGCCTGCAAGTTAGATGAACCGAGAGTGCATATCTGCATTGACGACGGTCTGCGCTTTGTCAGAGGCGTTCAGAATGAATATGACCTCATTATCGTAGACTCCACCGATCCTGTAGGACCCGGTGAAGGTCTGTTTACGGCTGAGTTTTACGGCAACTGCTACAAGGCTCTGACCGATGACGGCATCCTTGTCAATCAGCACGAAAGCCCTTTCTACAACACCTATGTCAAAGCGATGAAACAGGCACACAAAAAGATCCTGCGCTTCTTCCCCTTCTGCAAGGTCTATCAGGCGCATATCCCCACCTATCCGTCGGGACACTGGCTCTTTGGTTTTGCATCCAAAAAATATCATCCGACAAACGATCTGGATGAGGGCAGATGGAACCGTCTTTCCATCGACACCAATTACTACAACACCCGTCTTCACAAGGGCGCTTTTGCCCTGCCTACCTACGTGACAAAACACCTGATGGAGAGCGAATAGCTTCTTTTAAGGGTTTTTATATTATTTTCTGAATCGGAGGAATCTTACTATGGGAAAAGCTCTTATTATCGGCGCAGGCGGCGTTGCAAGCGTTTGCATCCACAAGTGCTGTCAGAATCCTGACGTTTTTGAAGAGATCTGCATTGCAAGCCGTACCAAATCCAAATGTGATGCACTGAAAGAAAAACTCGACGGCGGCAAAACAAAGATCTCGACTGCTCAGGTCAACGCTGACAATGTGGACGAGCTGATCGCTCTCATCAACAGCTTCAAGCCTGATGTTGTGATCAATCTTGCTCTGCCTTATCAGGATCTTACCATCATGGACGCTTGTCTTGCAACCAAAGTTAATTATGTCGATACCGCTAACTACGAACCCCTTGACACTGCGAAATTTGAATACAGCTGGCAGTGGGCTTATCGTGAGCGTTTTGAAAAAGCAGGCATCATCGCTCTTCTCGGCAGCGGATTTGACCCCGGTGTGACGGGTGTGTTCAGCGCTTATGCCATGAAGCACCAGTTTGACGAGATCAACTACATTGATATTCTCGACTGCAACGCCGGCGATCACGGCTATCCTTTCGCTACCAACTTCAACCCTGAGATCAACATCCGTGAGGTCTCCGCAAAGGGCAGCTACATTGAAGACGGCAAATGGGTAGAAACTGAACCGATGGAGATCAAGAGAGTGTATGATTTCCCTGAGATCGGAAAAAAAGATATGTATCTGCTCCATCATGAAGAATTAGAGTCTCTTGCGCTCAACATCAAGGGCATCAAGCGCATCCGTTTCTTCATGACCTTCGGACAAAGCTATCTGACGCATCTCAAATGTCTGGAAAATGTCGGCATGACCTCTATCGAGCCGATCGACTTTGAAGGCAAGAAAATCGTGCCGCTCCAGTTCCTGAAAGCCGTCCTTCCCGATCCTGCTTCTCTCGGTCCGAGAACCGTCGGTAAAACGAACATCGGCTGTATCTTTATCGGTAAGAAAGACGGAAAAGAAAAAACTTACTATCTCTACAACGTCTGCGATCATCAGGAGTGCTACAAAGAGGTTGGTTCTCAGGCGATCTCTTACACAACAGGTGTTCCTGCGATGATCGGCGCTGCAATGCTTCTGACGGGCAAATGGAACAAGCCCGGTGTACATAACATCGAAGAATTTGATCCCGATCCGTTTATGGACGCTCTCAATCAGTTTGGTCTTCCCTGGAAAGAGAGTTTCAACCCCGATCTGGTTGAGTGATATCACTTTATTTGCCACTTTTTAGCTGAAGTCTTTCACTTTGTTCTGTCGTCCTATGGTAGAATGACTTCACCAATTCATACCGCCGCTATGTGCAAGTTTGGTCACACAGCGGCGGT
>ONYV01000154.1 GCA_900322105.1 uncultured Eubacteriales bacterium
TTGAGGACATCTTTCAGCATACGGTTCATAATGCCGAAGGAACGTTCCGCCAATTCGGGATCTTCAATCGGGAATACCAGTTCTACACGCTTATCCAGATTGCGCTGCATCCAGTCCGCAGAACCCATATAGATCTTCTTGATGCCGCCGTTTTCAAAGATAAAGATACGGCTGTGTTCAAGAAGCTGTCCAACGATACTGCGCACTTCAATATTTTCGCTGATGCCCTTGATCCCCGGCACAAGGCAGCAAATGCCTCTGACGATGAGCCTGATCTTAACGCCCGACTGAGATGCTTTATACAGCAGACGAATGATCTCGGGGTCGACCAGAGAATTGACCTTTGCGGTGATCCCCGACGGCAAGCCTGCTTTTGCGTTGTCGATCTCGTTTTCGATCATCTCAACAAAAAAGCTGCGAAGCCCTGTGGGTGCGACCTTCATTTTATGATAGACAGGCGGCGTGGAATAGCCCGTGATGACGTTAAAGAGTGAGGATGCGTCTTCTCCAAAGCGCTCGTCACAGGTGAACATCCCGATATCCGTATAGAAACGCGCGGTAATGTCGTTATAGTTTCCTGTGCCAAGATGGAGATAGCGCCGTATGCCGTCCTCTTCTCTGCGAACGACCAGAAGGATCTTGCAGTGTGTTTTCAGACCTGCCAGACCATAGATAACATGACACCCTGCTTTTTCGAGTTTCTTTGCCCAGCCGATATTGTTTTCTTCATCAAACCTTGCTTTCAGCTCGACCAGCACTGTCACCTGTTTGCCGTTCTCTGCTGCTTTGATGAGCGCCGCAATGACAGGTGAATTGCCGCTGACACGGTAAAGCGTTTGTTTGATCGCTAACACATCCTTATCACCTGCCGCCTGATTGATGAACCGCACCACGCTGTCAAAGCTCTCGTAAGGATGATGCACCAGACGGTCTTTTTCCCGTATTGCTTCAAATACATCGTCATAGCCGTAAAAATCCGCAGGCGGCGTTACGGGTACGATCGGCTCAAACCGCAGGGAATCAAATCCCGGCAGTCCGCCGAATTTTGAGAAAAAGGTCAGGTCAAGAGGACCTGAAACTTCATAGATCTCTTTGTTGCCAACCTCTAACATTTCGATCAGGAATGCTTTCAGCGCACTGTCACTTTTTGAGAGTATCTCCAATCGTACAGGATCGCCTCTCTGACGTTTTTTCAGCGAATGCTCGATCTCTACCAAAAGATCGTCCGCTTCCTCGTCGATATCAAGATCGGAATCTCTTGTGATCCTGAACGGACAGTATGCCTGTATCTCATACAGCTCAAACAGATCGGAAAGGCGGCTGATGATGATGTCCTCCAACATCACAAAGGCTTTGCCGGATTCCGCCTTGACTTCAAAGAATCTCGGCAGGATCGACGGCACCTGAACGATCGCAAAAATATCCTCGTTGTCTTTCAGCAGCCGGACAGCGATATTCAGGCTCTTATTTGCCAGCAGCGGAAACGGTCTGGACGTATCTACCGCAAGCGGTGTGAGTACGGGAAACACGAATTTATCAAAATACGTATCGACCTGCGCTTTCTGAGCCTTGCTGAGATCTTTCATTTTCAGGAACTTCAGTTTTTCTTTTTTCAGCGCAGGGATGATCGAATGATGCAGACAGGAATACTGTTTTTTCGCAAACTCATGTATTTTCTCGCTGAGGATATCAAACTGCTGTATCGGCGTCATGCCCGATTCGTCCGCCGTTCCCGGCTTTGAGTGCATTCTGTCCATCACACCTGCGACACGCACCATAAAAAATTCGTCCAAATTAGACGCCGTGATCGCAAGGAACTTCACTCTCTCCAGCACAGGATTGTCTTTTTCAAAGGCTTCCTCCAGAACTCTGGTGTTGAAATCGATCCAGCTCAGTTCACGGTTACAGGCTTGAGCAAAGCCGCCGCACCGTCTGCGCCCTTTTTTCTGCCCTTGACGGTCTTGGGCTGTTTGTCGCTCTTGGAAGCTCTTGCTTCTTTGGCGGACTTATTGCCGCTCGACTTTCTGCCCTTGGTTTTTCTTGACGGATCGGATGCTTTTGCGACACTGTTGTGATCCGTCTCTTTTTTTACTTCTTTTTTCTTATCACTCAAAAAAATCAGCCTCTCATCAAGTCAGCGGCGAAATTTCTCCGCTGACTATATACTTATGGTTATTATACCAAATCTCATTTCAAAAGGCAACAATTTTAGTAAAGTTGTCAGCAGAACTTTTTCTTATCATGAAGCACTCTCGCCAATCTCCTTCAAAAGATACACAGCCCTTTGCAAAACTCTTCTGTGACAGTTGACAAAAACCGCTTTTAGTGGGATAATAAAAGCCTGAATATGCGAATCAATGTCAATTCGATAGATTTTCACAAACGGAGGAATGAAAAATGGAAAAAGAACTCGCAAAAGCCTATAACCCGGGTGAATTCGAGGATCGGATCTACCGTTTCTGGGAAGAGAGCGGCTTTTTTCACGCTGAGATCGACCAAAACAAAAAACCCTACACTATCATGATGCCGCCCCCGAACATCACAGGTCAGCTTCATATGGGTCATGCGCTTGACAACACTCTTCAGGATATCCTGATCCGCTTCAAGAGGATGCAGGGCTTCAGCGCTCTCTGGCTGCCCGGCACTGACCACGCTTCTATCGCAACAGAGGCGAAGATCGTGGAGGCGATGAGAAAAGAGGGCGTTACCAAGGAAGATCTGGGACGAGAGAAGTTTCTTGAAAGAGCATGGAACTGGAAAAAAGAATACGGCGGCAGGATCGTCAAACAGCTTCGTAAAATGGGCTCGTCCGCAGACTGGGAGCGTGAACGCTTTACGATGGATGAGGGCTGCAATAAAGCCGTCAAGCAGGTTTTCTGCAACCTCTACAACAAAGGTCTGATCTATCGCGGCGAACGCATCATCAACTGGTGTCCCCACTGTCTGACCTCAATTTCCGACGCTGAAGTTGAGTATGAGGAGCAGGCAGGTCATTTCTGGCATCTGCGCTATCCTCTGAAAGACGGCACAGGTTATATCAACCTTGCGACCACCCGTCCCGAAACGCTTTTGGGCGATACGGCAGTAGCTGTCAATCCAAAAGACGAACGCTATAAAGATCTTGTAGGAAAAACACTGATCCTGCCCATCGTTCACAGAGAGATCCCGATCGTTGCCGATGATTATGTAGAAATGGACTTCGGAACAGGTGTTGTAAAGATCACGCCTGCTCACGACCCGAACGACTTTGAAGTTGGTCTGCGCCATCAGCTTCCTGTCATCAACGTTATGACAGACGACGCCAAGATCACGGACGATTATCCGAAATATGCCGGCATGGACAGATACGAGGCAAGAAAAGCCATCGTTGCCGACCTTGAAGCGGAGGGCGCACTCGTCAAGATCGAAGACTACACCCATAATGTCGGCACCTGCTACCGCTGCGGCACGACCGTTGAGCCGAGAGTTTCCAAGCAGTGGTTCGTCAAAATGAAGACCCTTGCGCAGCCTGCCATTGACGCTGTGAAAAACGGCGAAACGGACTTTGTACCGCCTCACTTTGAAAAGACTTATTTCCACTGGCTCGAAAACATCCGTGACTGGTGTATTTCCCGTCAGCTTTGGTGGGGTCATCAGATCCCCGCTTTCTACTGCGACTGCTGCGGCGAAACTGTCGTAACAAAAGAGAATGAAGCCTTCTGCCCGAAATGCGGCAAAAAGATGCGTCAGGATCCCGACACCCTCGATACATGGTTCTCCTCTGCCCTTTGGCCGTTCAGCACACTCGGCTGGCCTGAAAAAACACCTGAGCTGGATTATTTCTATCCCACCAACGTACTGGTCACAGGCTATGACATTATCCCCTTCTGGGTCATGCGCATGATGTTCAGCGGCATCGAGCATACGGGAAAAGCGCCGTTTGACACGGTACTCATCCACGGTCTGGTGCGTGATTCTCTTGGCAGAAAGATGAGCAAGTCACTCGGAAACGGCATTGATCCGCTGGAGATCATCGAACAGTACGGCGCAGATGCGCTCCGTCTGACCCTTGTAACAGGCAATGCGCCGGGTAATGATATGCGTTATTCCGAAGAGAAGATCACCGCCAGCCGCAACTTTGCCAACAAGCTCTGGAACGCTGCCCGCTTTATCCGTATGAATATCGACGGACATGATGTAAAAAACGAGCTTCCCGATACCCTCACTACCGAGGACAAGTGGATCGTATCGACCCTGAACACCGTTACAAAAGAAGTGACCGAAAACTTAGAAAAATATGAGCTTGGCATTGCCGTACAGAAGCTCTATGACTTTATCTGGGACTGCTTCTGTGACTGGTATATCGAGCTGACAAAATCACGGCTGCAAAAGAATGACGACTCTGCGCAGAATGCCCGTCAGGTGCTGGTATGGGTACTCGATCAGGCGCTCAGACTGCTGCATCCCTTTATGCCGTTCATTACAGAAGAACTCTGGCAGGCACTTCCTCACGAGGGTGAAACCATCATGCTGCAGTCCTTCCCCGTTTACTCCGAAAACAACCATTACCCCGAAGCCGCGCGTGAGATGACAATGATCATGGATGCGATCAAAGCGATCCGTACCCGCAGAGCAGAAATGAACGTTCCGCCGTCAAGAAAAGCGCAGGTGTATATTGCCGCAAAAGAGCAGAAACCGTTTGAAAACGGTGCGCTGTTCTTTACAAGATTGGCAAGCGCTTCCGAACTGCACGTTGCAGAGAGTTTTGAGATCGAAAGCGCCGTCACGCTTGTTACCGCCGACGCGAAAATATATATCCCGATGGACGAGCTTGTCGACAAGGAAGCCGAGTTGAAGCGTCTGAACAAAGAACTTGCAAACGCTGAAAAAGAGCTTGCCTTCAATGAAAAGAAGCTCAGCAATCAAGGCTTTGTTGCCAAAGCGCCCGAAAAAGTCATTGCTGACGTGCGCAGCAATGTCGCAAAATTTACAGAAAAGATCAAAATGATCAAAGCCGCTATCGAAGCCCTCAATTGATCTGATCTGCCAAAACGCCTTATCCTGCGGCATCTGTCCGATGTTCGGGATAAGGCGTTTTTACACCGCCGAAAACTGCTCCGATCTGCATGATGCCCCTGCGCTTCAACATACTCTCTCCCTGACGGAAGCGAAACATCAAAAGGTCTTTTGAAAGAGCCTTAAAATGCTTGTCTCCTGAAGAAAAATTTCTTCAGGAGACAAAAACGACATTTTGCAGGTTGACTTCTATAGACAAATATGATAAAATTATCTCATTATCCAGACGAATAATTATTAAAAAGGGGAGTTTATTATGTCCAAGAAAAATAAAGATACCGCTGTAGAAGCAAAGACCGAAACCGCTGAAGAGATCACTGCCGCTACCGTAGAGAAGGTAGAAGAAGCAGTAGAGGAAGCAGCAGAAGTTGCCGCTGAAACTGCCGAAGCTGCTGCTAAAGCTGCTGAATCAACCGTTGAAGAAGCAGTCAAGGAAGTAAAGGACGCTGCTGAGGAAGTTACGGAAACAGCGGAAGAAGCCGTTGAGAAAGTTGAGGAAGCAACAGAAGAAACCGTTGAGGAAGTGACAGAAACAGCAGAAGAAACTGCTGACGAGGCTTGTGCCTGCGATACCGCTGCCACTGAGGAAGAAGACAACAAGCTCACCTCTCTTGTTACCAGAATCGTC
>ONYV01000159.1 GCA_900322105.1 uncultured Eubacteriales bacterium
CAGTACCACCATGCGTTAAACTCCGTCTTTTCTTCAAATTCATTATACAGACACGCTTCTACGTCCAACAGGTTCAGTCCTGATTTGTGAGAGATCAGATATCCTTTGTTCCAGCGTGCGCCTGCTTCCGTCTGGATGAACTGCTTGTCAAGCCGCAGCATAGCGCCCCCCACAAAGGAATCCTGATATTCATCCTTGAGCAGCGACAGGATCATAAAGGTACGGAACACGGAATCGGGATTGATGATGATATCATCGTCCATGACCAGCACATGGGTGATGCCTCTTTCTTCCCTGCACTTCATGATCTCGATCATACCTCTTGTAAAGCCGCCTGCGCCGCCCGTGTTTTTGTTGCGGAACAGGTGGATCTTGTCACAGAGAAGAATGTCCTTTTCATCGAGCGTCTGAGCATTATCCGAAATAAAGATCTCCAGACCGTCATTCAGCTCGGAACGGGGATTGTTGAGGAAACAGTCATACATTTCCCTGACGTTTTTGGTAACGAACACTTCTCTTTTGAACGTACAGATATCCAGCGCCAGACGCACCTTGCGCACATCCTCGGGCTGTACCTCTCCGTCATACCATCCGTCATAAAGAGACGCAGTGCCGCTCAGACAAAGCAGTCCGAAGCAGAACATACCGCTGTTGGATTCCGTATCGAACGGAAATGAATAGACGCCCTCCTTCTCTTCCTCGCCGAACGTTTCTTCATGCAGGAACTTTGTCATGATGCCGTCAAGATTTTTTTCTTTTCTCATCAGGGTAATGCGGAACTGCCCCTTGACATGAAGGAAGATGCGGATCTTTTTGATCTTTGTATATTTGAACCATTTCTCCGCCGAACATCCGTTAAAATACGTGTCGAAGGTAATGGACGAATCACGGAACATATCCAGGTAGTCCTTATCCCATGTAAAATCGATCGTCCCATGCCTGCGGAAATACATTCTTTCTTCTGTACAAATACCGGTCTGCGGAAAAAGAAGGCTTTGCAGTTTCATTTTCTACACTCCTAAGCTTGATATATTCTAAAATTTTATTCTGACTTTTTTATTGTAACATTTTTACAAAAAGAAATCAAGATTCCCTGCAAAATGCTGATAACTCAAAATTTAGAAAATAACGTGTTGTTTGATAAATTTTTGGTGGTTTTGATATCAGACTCTGACAGTCCGTCAGGCAAAACGACCCTGACACGCTCTCTGCCGTCTTGTAAAAGCAATGAGATCACGTTTTTGTCGATCTCTTCTCCCGGCATGATCACAGGGATGCCCGGAGGACAGGGACAGGCAATTTCTGCGCAGATACGTCCAAGGGCGCTTTGCAGCGGTACGGTCTCTGTCGGCAGAAACAGCGCCTTTCTCGGCATCATCAAAGCCCTCGGCATCCATAAGACATTCTCCGCAACATCGCTGTTGCACTCATCTGTACGAGCGTTTCTTCCGAGCGCCTCCACTGCCTCTCTCACCCTTGAAAAGTCCTGTTCCGTATTGAACGGCGTGCAGATCAGCACCACATTTTTACCGTCGCAAAATTCGGGCTCGATGCCGTATCGGTGGAAAAAAGCCATTTGACTGTCAACGCCTTCAACGCCGCTGTCAGACGTGCAAAAGCAGATTCTCAGCGGATCGCAGCAGCCTGTCGGCTGTGAAAGTCCTGCGTCACGGATCATGCTTTTCAGTTCTGAAACCGTTTGCTCCGTCCTGCGGTACGCATCCGCTCCTGCTGTTTCAAGATACTCTCTGCACAGGTCGATGGACGACATCACTAAATAAGACGGGCTGGTCGAGCCGAACACCGACATGGCTTCCTTTGCGCCGACCGTCATTTCTTCGTTTGCAATATTCAGCGCCGCTCCTCCTGTCAATACAGGAAGGGTCTTGTGCAGAGAACAGGCGCTCATATCTGCGCCCAAACGGATCGGGTGCAGTTTTTCTTTCAGAAACGCAAGGTGTGAACCGTGGGCATTGTCGATGAGCAGCAGCGCATGATGGGCATGACAGATCTCTGCGATCGTCCCGATATCGCTGATCTCGCCGTAATAGTTCGGACTGGTAAGGTACACCGCGCTGATGTCGGGATCGTTACAAAGCGCTGCTTCTACGTCCTCGCTCCTCACCCTTCCGCCAAAGCCGCCGCCGTCTTTTGGCATCAGCCACAGCGGTTCTATCCCGATCAGAGCGCAGGCAAGAACGGCGCTTCTGTGACTGTTTCTTGCAAACAGCATTTTCCTTCCCTTTTTGGCAGCAAGCATCAGCATCGTCTGAATGGCAAGGGTACAGCCGCCTGCCGAAATCAGACTCTTCTTTGCGCCGAACAGCTTTGCCAGCAGTTCTTCTGACTTTGAGATCACGCCCGACGCTTCATAAAGCGCATCTGTGTCGGGCAGTTCTGTCAGATCATACCGCAGCAGGTCTTGCGGAAAAAATCCGCTGCTCTTATGCCCCGGCGTATGAAATGAGCTGTAGCCCTTTTTCATATGCTTTTTTAATGTTTCATAGATCGGTGTATTCATCCCTTCGCCTTCCTTTTTCATAAGCTCCTTTGTAGGATTATATCATAATCCTGACAAAATCACAACACCGTGGTTTTCCGTGTTGCGTAACCTTTCCCTTTGGAGTATAATTGGAACGGTTGATTCATAATGGAAAAAATGGATGGAGGAAAAAGTTATGATGACTTATGAAAAGGCAGTGGAAACGATCAATTCGCTTTTGGTGTTCGGCAGCAAGCCCGGACTGGAAAGAGTGAGAGAGCTTGTGGACAGGATCGGAAGTCCCGATAAACAGCTGAAATTCATACACGTTGCAGGAACGAACGGAAAAGGCTCTGTCTGCGCTTACCTTTCGGAGATACTGCATCAGGCAGGATACAAAACAGGAATGTTTATCTCGCCTTTCGTGATCGAGTTTCGGGAGAGATTTCAGATCAACGGCGAAATGATCAGCGAAGATGAACTGGTACAGGCAGTAGAAAAAATTTATCCGATCGCAGAAGCAATGAAACAAGAACAGAAAATCATCACCGAATTTGAATTCATTTTTGCTGTGGCTTTATATTGGTACGCACAGCAAAAATGTGATGTTGTTGTGCTTGAAACAGGGTTGGGCGGCCGCTTTGATGCAACCAATATCATTGATACCCCTCTGGTCTCCGTGATCACTTCCATTTCACTCGACCACACGGCGATACTCGGTGATACTTACGAAAAAATTGCCGCAGAAAAATGCGGTATCATCAAAAACGGCGGCATCACCGTTGCCTACGGCGAACAGCCGGGCAGTGTAATGGAACTGATCAGAAAAACGGCGGAAGAAAGAAACAATCGATTCTATATAGCGGACATTCATTCTGTCACCCCCCTCTCTTCCGACCTGCACGGTTCGGATTTCCTATTTACCAATTCTGTTTTTGACAATATCAGACTGCATATCCCCTTTATCGGCGAACATCAGTTGAACAATGCCGCCGCTGCCCTGTACACCATTTCGGCACTCAGGGAAAAAGGCATCACTATCAATGACGATGCGGTGCAAAAAGGTTTTGCAACGGTATTTTTCCCGGCACGTCTTGAATTGATCAGCGAAAAACCCATTGTGCTTCTTGACGGAGCACACAACCCGGGTGGTGCAAAGGCACTCTCCAAAGCTATTGACACCTATCTGAGCGGCAGAAAGAAAACAGCGGTTGTCGGTATGCTTGCCGACAAAGATGTTGAAAAAGCTCTGTCCCTGCTGATTCCGAAATTTGACCATATCATTGCAGCAGCTCCTGACAATCCGAGAGCGATGGAGATACCTTCTCTTTGCGAAATCATTCATAAGTATCAAA
>ONYV01000044.1 GCA_900322105.1 uncultured Eubacteriales bacterium
GAATGCTCGTGTGCGCTATGAACTGACTGAAAAAAACGGGCGCTGTCATATCTTTGTTTTGCCGAAAGGACATTCTGAAAACGAAGCTCTCGCAATAGATGTCCCAAACAGCTTTGCAGAGTCTGTCCGACAGATCCTTTTACAATACCACACAGGCAGATGGAACGGTTTTGATAAAAAATGCCGCCGTGTTTTGGACGGACGCAGCTTTACGCTGAATGTTCGCTTTCATAGCGGTAAAGAGATCTATGCGCATGGCTATATGCGCCGTCCAAAACATTTCCGTGAAGTCAGAGCAGCCCTTGACGATCGCTTTATGTCTGTGTATCATCAAAACGAACAAACAAAACAAAACGGATGGGAGGAATCATGATGAAATTAGCAGAAGCCCTGCAGGAAAGAGCCGACCTGAATCGTAAGATCGAACAGCTGCGTCAGCGTTTGCAGAACAATGCGCTGGTACAGGACGGTGAAGAACCTGCTGAAGACCCCGATGAACTGCTCATCGAACTGGATGAGAGCATCGACCGCCTCGAAGAACTGATGGCTCATATCAATAAAACCAACTGCCTGACAACGGATAACGGCGAAACGCTCACCGATCTGATCGCAAAACGTGATACGCTGAATGTGCGCATTCGTTCTTACCGTGATCTGATCACCGCAGCCTCAGGAGCGGCGCGCCGCTATTCTGCCAGTGAGATCAAAATTCTGAGTACGGTCAATGTCCGTTTCCTGCAAAAGAAACTGGACGAAATGTGCAAACAGCTCCGTGAAACGGATAACCGCATCCAGTCTTTGAACTGGAATGTCGAGCTGATTTGACGGTTGATTGATCTTAGGATAAGTCTGTCGGGCGAATATATCTCTGCGGCTGAGAATGAGCCGTATCCGGTGGTGACCATTGAGCAAGGGAAGGTTCGAGTCCTTATGTTATTGTAATGCTCAGATCATGCACAAAGGCATCGTTACGGCGAACTGTTAACACCACGTATTGACGACAGATCAGGGTGGGTCGGGGGTTATTTCGATATAAAACACATGGTTGAACAGCGGCTGTTGGAGTTAATTCCGACAGCCGCTGTTACTATATACTTTTTAACGTGACACAATATTCTATGCTTTTATGTTGAATATCCCGTTTTTTTTTGTTATAGTATTATCAGCAAAAGAAAGACGGTGATAAAATGAACGCTCCACTGGCAGACAGACTCCGACCGCAGAATTTAGATGAGATTGCAGGTCAGCATCATTTGCTGGATCAGAACAAGCCGCTCAGAAGGATCATCGAATCGGGACATATCCCGAATATGGTCTTTTACGGTCCGTCAGGCGTCGGAAAAACAACATTGGCGACCATCATCGCAAAAAAAACAAACCGTACCCTGCGAAAGCTCAACGGAACAACGGCGACGACAGCAGATATCCGCAATATCGTAGATGAACTGTCAGGCTTTGGCGGGATCAACGGTATTTTGCTCTATCTGGACGAGATACAGTATTTTAATAAGAAACAACAGCAGACCCTGCTGGAATTTATCGAGAACGGCAGCATCACGCTGATCGCTTCTACTACCGAAAACCCGTATTTTTACGTATACAGCGCGATCCTCAGCCGTTCAACAGTATTTGAATTCAAGCCGCTGCAAAAGGATGATGTTGCCAAAGCCGTCAGACGGGCTGTGAGCTGTTTATCACAGGAAAGCGGCGAGGAACTGGTCTTTTCGGACGAATGCGTGGAGCATATTGCCTATGCCTGCGGCGGAGATGTGCGAAAAGCGATCAATGCGGTCGAACTTTCCACCATTTCTTCTCCGCTTGTGGAAAACAAACGGGAGATCTCTCTTGATACCGTCATTTCGCTGACGCAGAAGAGTGCTGTCAAATATGATAAAGAAGGCGATGAACATTACGATCTTCTGTCCGCCTTTCAGAAATCCATGAGAGGCTCCGATCCCGATGCGGCGGTTCACTATCTGGCAAGGATTCTGGAAGCGGACGATCTGCCCTCTGCCTGCCGCCGTCTGATGGTGTGCGCATGCGAAGACGTGGGTCTTGCCAATCCTCAGATCATCCCGATTGTGAAGGCCGCCGTGGATGCGGCGATGATGGTCGGTCTGCCCGAAGCAAGAATCCCGCTGGCGGACGCTGTTATTTTGGTAGCGCTGTCTCCGAAGTCAAATTCGGCGTATATGGCGATCGATAATGCAATAGCGGATGTCAGAGCAGGCAAGGGCGGCGGATTTCCCCGTCATTTACAGAATAAGCATTATGACGGCGCAGATGCAAAGGTCAAGGGACAGTTTTATCTATACCCCCATGACTATCCGAACCATTGGACAGATCAGCAGTATCTTCCCGATAATTTGAAGGGGACGGTCTACTATGAAGCAGGAATGAACAAGAACGAACAGGCTTATCGTGACTATTGGCAGAAGATCAAAAACAAGAAGTAATATAAAATATACGAATAGTATAATCATTACAGATAGTAATATTATAAATGTGCTGTGAGAGAGTCTTTTTTCAAAAAATGGCTCTCTCACAGCTTTTATTTGGAAAAATAACTTTTATCTTCATATGAAATGTGGTATAATACAATAGAATAACTTTCAAAAGCGAAAAGTGACTGCATGAAGTATTTCTGTCGGAATGAAAAAGAAAGAACGGAGATGTTTGGATGAATGGTTTTATGAGAAAAGAAATATGTGAGGGAGTTGTGTTTAACAGTATCGTGGATCACAGGTTCAGGATCGGACGGCTCAGCGTGACGCTGCTATTGCCGCTGAGCAGAGAAACAGCGGCCGCCAATGCGCTGCTGTCTTGTGTGCTGACACGTTCCTGTCAGAAATATCCTGACTTTACTTCTTTGAACAGAAAGCTCAATGAGCTGTATGGCGCGGCACTCTATCCGATGGTGCGCAGGATCGGTGACTTTCAGGCGATCACGATCTCTGCATCGGGACTCGATGACAGATATACATTGGACAATGAATCCGTTTCGTCAGAATTGGCGGAGCTTTTGTGCGCTATTTTATGTGAACCTAAGCTGATAAACGGTCACTTTGACGAAGAAGACGTAGAGCAGGAAAGACGCCAGCTGTTAGAGGACATTGACGCAGAGTATAACGAAAAGAGAGTGTATGCCGTCAACCGCTGTATCGAAAAAATGTGTAGGGATGAACTGTTTGCGATCGGCAGATACGGCACAAGAGAGGATGTTGTCAAGCTGACGCAGGAGCAGCTTGTGTCTGCGTGGAAGAATCTGCTGGAGTGCGCTAAAATCGAGATCACGATGCTCGGCAGCGCCGACCCTGAAAAAGCGTATCAGCGTTTTGCAGAGATCTTCGGAAACAAACCCCGCAAGATCGGCGGCAGCACAAAGATCATTACAGAAGTTCCGGAGGTAAAGCATATTGTCGAAACGGACGAGATCACACAGTCTAAGCTGGTGCTGGGCTATCGCTGCGCTTATCCCAAGGATCAGCGCCAGATCGTTGCCGCATCGCTGATGTCTGCGATCCTCGGCGGCACGCCTACCTCTAAACTGTTTTCAAATGTCAGAGAAAAACAAAGCCTTTGCTATTACTGCGCCAGCCGTGTTGACACCGAAAAAGCGATCCTGCTGATCGACAGCGGTGTGGAGACCGAAAACATCGGAAAGGCGCAGGAGGCGATCATCGAACAGGTGGAGCTGCTGAAAAACGGCAGGATCACCGATGATGAGATGCTGTCGGCAAAATTGGCGGTCAAAAATGCGTATATCTCCGCTTTGGACAGCCTGATGTCTGTTCAGGCGTTTTATATCCAGAGCATACTCCGTACAGAACATCTCTCTCCTGAAGAGGCGGCCGATATCGTGGAGAGCATCACCAGGGATGAGATCATCGATCTTGCTGCTTCCATGCAGCTGGATACGGTGTTCTCTTTGGTGGGAAATGAATAAGAGAGGTGGATCAAGATGAGCTTTAAGGAAATCAAGGAAGAACGCTTCGGTATCACGTATTATGAACTTCACCACAGTTCAGGACTGACGATCTATGTTTGTCCGCAGGAAGGTTTTCGTTCTGCTTATGCAGTGATCGGCACGAACTTTGGCTCGATGAATGCGGAGTTTATCCATAACGGAAACAAGATCACCGTTCCTGACGGTACGGCGCATTATCTCGAGCATAAATTATTTGAAAGCGAAGAAGGCGATGCATTCAGCCAATATGCCAAAACAGGCGCATCCGCCAATGCCTATACTTCTTTTGACCATACCTGTTATCTGTTTTCGTGTACGGAACGTTTCGGAGAATCGCTGGAGATCCTGTTTGATCTGATACAATCTCCTTATTTTACGCCCGAGACCGTGGCAAAGGAACAGGGAATCATCGGGCAGGAGATCAAAATGTATGACGACAGTCCCGACTGGAGAGTGACGATGAATCTGCTGCAGTCGATGTATCAGAAGCATCCGATCAATAAGGATATTGCAGGCACGGTCGAAACGATCGCAGAGATCACGCCGGAGATCCTCTATGAATGCTATCACAGTTATTATAATCTGAATAATATGGTGCTTTGCATCGCAGGAAATGCCGATCTTGGTCTGATCGAAGAGATCGCAGACAAAAAGCTGAAGATCAACGAAGCCGTACAGACAGAGAGTATTTTCCCTGACGAACCGTATGAAGTCGGGAAAAGCTATGTGGAGCAGTCGCTGCCGGTCGCAATGCCGATGATGGCGCTGGGATTCAAGGAAGAGGCAGGAAAGGGTTTTGCATCTACAAAAGAGCTGCTCTGCAGCAGTATCCTGCTCGAAGCTTTTGCAGGAGAAGGCTCGGCGCTTTACCGCAAGCTGCTCGATAAAAAACTCATCAATTCCACCTTTGGTACGGAATATATGGAAGGCAAGGGATACCGCACGGTGATCTTTGAAGGCGAGACCGCAGACCCTGCGGCGCTGTCCCGTATCTTGAAAGAAGAGATCACTCTTCTGCACCAACAGGGCATCTCTCAGCAGGATTTTGAGAGCGCCAAGCGCTGCACCTACGGCAGACTTGCACGGGGACTTGACGCTCCTTCCTCCGTTGCGTCAAGTATGATCGGCGCAGCGTTTGCAGGCAGAAAGCTGTTTGAATCCATTGAATTGATCGCAGACATCACCCTTGAGGACGTGAACGAAAGGCTGAAGGAGCAATTAGACGTTCAGAACTGCTGTTTGTCCGTCATCAAAGGAATTGAAGGCATATCTCAGACGTAAGGAGAAGTGAATGATGTATCACGTGGAATTTCCCGGAATGGGCATTTCTCTGACTGTGAATCCGACAGCGTTTTCGATCGGCAGCTTTGAAGTATACTGGTATGGCATCATCATCGGCGTCGGCTTTCTGCTGGCGCTGGTGTTTGCGCTGAAAAATCTGAAACGCTTCGGCATTCCGGGCGACGGGTTTATTGACTGTGTGCTGTTTGGGCTGATCTTTGGTGTGATCGGCGCAAGACTATATTATGTGATATTTAAGTGGGATTATTATTCTCAGCACCTGAATGAGCTGTTTTCGATCCATAACGGGGGATTGGCAATCTATGGCGGTGTGATCGGCGGACTGGCGGCGGCCTGCATCGTTGCGAGGATCAAAAAAATACCGATCCCTGCGATGCTGGATATCGGCGTGATGGGATTTCTGATTGGTCAGGGTCTGGGACGCTGGGGCAATTTCTTTAATCAGGAAGCCTTTGGCACACCGACCGATCTGCCGTGGCGCATGGTCAGTGAAAACACAGGCGGTGTGGGGGTGCATCCCTGCTTTTTGTATGAATCGATATGGTGTCTGCTGGGATTTTTTCTGCTGTTTCTGTTCAGCAGAAAATGGAGAAAGTATGACGGACAGATCTTTTTGCTTTATCTTGTCTGGTACGGCGCAGAAAGAATGATCGTGGAAGGTCTTCGTACAGACAGTTTGTATACGCCGCTTTTCAACCTGCGTGTGTCGCAGATCCTGGCAGGCGTGACGATGATCGTCGGTATCGTACTGCTGATCGTTTTCCGCAAACGCACCAAAAAAGCAGCCGATACCTTTGTACAGATAAAAGTATCGGAGGAAAGTGCCGCCGCCGTTTCAGATACGACCGCAGAGAAAACGGAAACGAACATAACGGAAACCGCTGTCAGCAAGGAAACAGATGCCAAAACAGAGCAGGAAGCGGTATCCGATCAGGAACAACAGTGAAAATAGAAGGAGTGTATTGTTATGGCAAGTGTGATCAGCGGAAAGGAAGTATCCGCAAAGGTAAGAGCAGAGGTCAGAGAAGAGTGTGAAAGACTGAAAGAAAAGGGAGTAACCCCGGGTCTTGCGGTCATCATCGTCGGAGATGATCCTGCGTCAAGAGTCTATGTGAATAATAAGAAAAAGGCGTGCGCAGAGGTCGGCTTTGCGTCGGAAGAATATGCCCTGCCTGCGGAAACGACGCAGCAGGAGCTTTTAGCGCTGATCGACACCCTGAACAAAAAGCCGGAGATCAACGGAATTTTGTGTCAGCTGCCGCTTCCGAAGCACCTTGACGAAACAGCGGTCATTCATGCCATCAGCCCCGAAAAGGATGTGGACGCATTCCATCCGTCCAATGTGGGAAAGATCATGATCGGCGACTATGATTTTCTGCCCTGCACACCTGCGGGCGTGATGGAGCTGATCCACTTTGCAGGGATCGAAGTCAGCGGCAAAAATTGTGTCGTGATCGGCAGGAGCAATATTGTCGGCAAACCGATGGCAATGCTTCTGCTGCACGAAAACGGCACAGTCACTATCTGCCACAGCAAGACAAAGGATCTGAAAGAGATCTGCGCAGGTGCCGATATCTTAGTAGCGGCTGTCGGCAGACCGAAATTTGTGAAGGCAGATATGGTCAAGGAAGGCGCTGTCGTGCTGGATGTGGGCATCAACCGTGACGAAAACGGCAAGCTGTGCGGAGATGTGGACTATGAGCAGGTCGAGCCGAAAGCGTCTTTTATTACGCCCGTTCCGGGAGGCGTGGGACCGATGACGATCGCCATGCTGATGAAAAACACTCTGAAAGCTGCCAAGCTGCAAAATCATATTGAGTCAGTCTGACAGAAACAGCCTGTCAGATACATGAAGGGAGGAACACGGGAATGATGAAGATTCCTTTTTCACCGCCGGATATCGGCGAGGACGAGATCAGAGAAGTGACGGATACTTTGAAAAGCGGCTGGATCACCACAGGTCCGAAAACAAAACGATTTGAAACACAGCTCAGCACCTTTTGCATGAGCGACAAAACGGTTTGCATGGACTCCTGTACTTCAGCGCTGGAGATGACGCTGAGATTGCTGGGTGTAAAAAGAGGGGATGAAGTCATTGTCCCTGCCTATACCTATACAGCGACCGCCAGTGCCGTTTGTCATGTGGGCGCAAGACCCGTGATGATCGACTGCGCGCCGCACACCATTCAGATGGATTATGACCGCCTGCCGTCGCTTATCAATATCAACACCAAGGTGATCATCCCTGTTGACGTGGGAGGCGTACCTTGTGATTATGACAAGATCTATGAAGCCGTCAACAGCAAACGTTCAGTTTTTATTCCTGCAAGTCCCCTGCAGGAGATGTTCGGCAGGGTCGTTGTGCTGGCGGATGCGGCGCATTCGCTGGGCGCAAGGAGAAATTTTCAGAAAACAGGCGCACTGGCAGATTTTACCGCCTTTTCCTTTCATGCAGTCAAAAACCTGACGACAGCAGAGGGCGG
>ONYV01000158.1 GCA_900322105.1 uncultured Eubacteriales bacterium
GGGGCTGTAACGGAAGAAAACGGTCTTGCTGAATTAAGTCTTGATCATCTCAGCACTGCGCCGGATTCCTTTACCATCAAGCGTTATCCTACCGTCTATACGGATTCTGAAAATAACACTTTTACTTCTGACTCGAATGGTATCATTACCGTAAATCCCTCGGCAGCGTATAACAAACACATCTCTGTGCGTATTTCAGGATTGGACAGAACAGACGGCGCAGCGGAGTATCAGTATGAGATCCATAATATGTCTTCAAACTGGATGATGGCAACTCCTGTTCATATCAATGGCGAGGACAAGAAGGATATTATTGTTTCAGCTTCAACGCATGGAGACGGCAGCTCTGTTTTTCAGTTTACCATCAAACGCTCTGACGGCACGATGGAAAATGACGAGTTAGTCTATCAGCCTGTATCGGGCGCAGTCGCTAAAGTGTACTTTCAAAATGAAATGCCCTTGGTGTACACACCTAAAAACGGTGTCTACACGATCAATGCAAGTGACAAGATCGGAGGCAATTTCTGCCTGAAGATCAAAGGGCTGGAACCTGATTCCGATTATGTTCTGGTTGATGAAAACAACACAGTGATCTCTGCCAATATTCAGAAGAACACGAAAAATGAACGTATCGTCCGTGTTGGCGGTATTCCTCACGATCTGACTTTCAAGATCATGAAACAGTCAGGAGAAGTGCTGACCGACCTGACAGAAAACCCCGAAGTCGGCAAATACTCCGAAGAACTTGTGACGAAAGACGATAACAGCGTAAACATCCGCATGGAGTATTATCCTGCTGATGCTAAAAATGATGTTGTCAAAACGGATACTTACGGAAAACCTATCGGCTATGGTGACAAGGAATATACGTATCAAAACGGCTTTACGATCCCTGCTGCGGATGCGTTTAACGGAAAGTTTACTATCCTTGTCAAAGATCTGCCGGAAGGTAGTTACAACATATCCGACGGCGATGCAACTGTCGAACCTCGTAAATCGGGTGACGGTAAAGTAGATCTGTATATCGAAAAGACGGCAGGCGAAAGTGACTTCCCTTTCACAGTCATTCCGCCGGCAGGAACTGCCCTTCCTGCAAACCTCACAGCCGTAAGATTCTTTATGGCGGATGAAAACGGCATTGTGAATCTGCCAAAAGAAGCGATGACAGCAATTTCGGAGCATCTTGCTTACGGTGTCAATAAAGAAGGCAATGATAAAGCTAACGGCGAATTTAAGAAGTATCACTATACGGTCGTAGAGTGCGATAAGGCAGGAACGGACGATCAGTCGACACTTACCTATCAGCAAAGTGACGTTTCGGCATCAACCAATCAGGCGACCGCCCGAAAGCTGACCTTTACGCTCAACACTTCTTCCTATCATCCTGTCGGTGCGACATCTCGTAAGTATATGAATATTATGGTGGTCGATCAGAATAACAGTGACCATGTCGTCAAAAAGGATATAGACGGCAATGCGCTGAAACTGACGATGAAGAGCGTGGACGATGACGGAACAGAGATCATAAACGATTATTATGCCAGTGACGTTGCAGGCAATATCCCGAACGAAGGCATATTCGTTATTCCGCTCCCGACATACTGCGACAGTGTAGAATGCACGATCGACGGTCTGCCGTACCGATACGTAGACGGTACAGACGGAGACCCTGATTATACCGTCAAAAGATGTAAAGCCGGCGGCGCGGTTCACAGTGAACAACTGACATTTACCGCCGAGCCGACCGTCACAGAGTCGCAGTTCAAAAAGACTTCTGTTTCTTTCTCTTATGAAAAGACATGGAACGAAAACGCCAAAAACGAAACGACAAGACCTGAAAAAGTCTATTTTGCGCTGTTCCGCAAGTACAGTGAGTTTAATGAGGAAAAAACAGAATTTGTTAAAAAGATTACAATGGATGTTACGTCTGACTCTGTCAAGGACGATGATTCGACACTTCCATCAGGCAAATGGGTAAAGGCAGGCAACAGTGAAACTCAGCCTGAGATATGGATCTGGGCGCCCTATACCTACTATCTGAAAGAATATTATTCAGAGTATAATACAGAAGGTACTGAAAACGATGAAAAGAGCTATAACAGCCTTTATCAGAGCAGCCATACTTACAAAACAGACCAGCCGTTTGAGCTTGACGGCTACACCTACGCAAAGCTCGATCAGGGTCTGAAAAATAAGCTGCAAAAGACCCGTCATGAAGTTATCAAAGTATGGGATGACGAAAATAACACCTCTGACAGCCGAAAGACATACACCATTCAACTGCAGCGTACTACGGGCGGCGACCAATGGGAGAATGTCGATCTGCGAAACGTTATTCTTATGAATGTCGCAGAAGTGACAGAAGGAACCGGAACGGACGAAAAGATACGAAAGGTCTACAGCCGTGTATCGCTTCCTGATAACGCCGAGATCATGCAGTATGAAGTTCCTTATGACAGTGCATCTCCGAATAAGTGCCTGCATTACTGCTTTGACGGTCTGCCGATCTATGACGAATCGGGTCTGACTTATTCTTACCGTGTGGTAGAGACCATGATCGGTACAAACGCAGTCAACCCGACAGAAACCTATCTGTTCTTTGTTCCCGGTACGGAAACGACCGATGATGAATATTCATACGTGCGTTCCATCCGCCGCGGTACGAAAGATTACTATGTGGATTTTGAAGAGGGAACAGGCTACGATTACACGACACCCGAAGGCGCTGCTTATCAGATAGACAGCGGAGATCCAAAAGCCGAGTCTTTTACCAAAACAACCATCAAAAATAGTCTGGTAACAGATATCGTGTCTTTCACGAACTTCAAGGCGACCAAAACATGGAATGACGAAAACAACCTTTACGGCAAACGTCCGTCCTCCATCACCTTCACGCTGAAACGAACCATCACCTCTCCTGACGGCGTGACCAAACAGGATAACAGCTTCAAAAATGAAAAGCAGGGCGATGAAGCAAATAACTGGACAGCAGAATGGAAACAGTGCGCAGCGTTTGCGCCCGACGGCAGCAAGTTTACCTATTATGTAGAGGAAGAAAGCGTTCCCTATTATACGGAAGAACTTACCAAAACCGAAAAAGCTGACACGATGGTGTATGATTTCACAAACACCTATGAGCCAAAGCTGAGAGGTATTACCGCATATAAACAGTGGGAAGATCAGAATGACCTTTATCAGATGCGCCCCGAAAGCATTCAATATCAGTTGTGGTGTCGTTATGATATCTATAAAAAGGTACAGCTGACAGAAAACGGACAACCTGTTGTCGATAAAGACGGCAATCCCGTATATGCTGTCGAAGGACAGCCAGTTGAAACTCAGAAGACAGGATCCTATGAAGGACTTGTCTATGATCCTGCCAAAACAGAAGACCAGCAATCCGCTGTGTACAAAACCATGAAAACGCTGGGACTGCTGATAAAACCCGATGACTTCAACAAGACCTTATCGAAGGAACAGCGTGACAAAACAGATCACACATGGAGCGTCAGATATGAAAACCTGCCGTACTATGTCAATACTTGTTCTGACGATCGTTATCTCGGCACGGCTTCAAAAGTGACCTATTATATCAAGGAGATCGTAGACGAAGATACCACATATTTTTACGAATGCGCAGATGCGCAGGATACAAAGGTGTCAGAAAAGGTACAGCTGCATCAGTACGGACAAGAAACGACCACTAAGTATCCTGCGGATGGCACAGGTCAGATCAGCGTTCCGAAGAGTGCCGCACTTGACGGTGTACTGACTGTTATCTTGCCGTCCCTTCCGTCTGAAAACATCTATGGCGACCCGTACCATTATTATGTCAAACAGATC
>ONYV01000092.1 GCA_900322105.1 uncultured Eubacteriales bacterium
GAAAATAAATTTCATACAGATATGGAGGAATATAAATGGCTGATAAATCCCTTCCGTCATTCAAGGGTACTCAGGAACAAGAGCAGAAGCTTCTTGAGGTGATCGCAAAGAACAAGGATATTCCGGGTGCTTTGCTGCCTGTTCTGCACGAGGCGCAGGAGATCTACGGTTATCTGCCCATCGAAGTCCAGCAGATGGTTGCTGACGGACTGAATGTTTCACTCAGCGAGGTTTACGGTGTCGCAACCTTCTATTCCCGCTTCAGCCTGACACCCAAAGGAAAGCATCAGATCAGTGTCTGTCTTGGTACAGCCTGCTACGTCAAAGGTTCGGACAAGGTGCTGGAAGAAGTTGAAAAGATGCTTGGCATCAAGAGCGGTGAGTGTACGCCGGACGGACTTTTCTCGATCGATTCCTGCCGCTGCGTCGGCGCGTGCGGACTTGCACCTGTAATGATGATCGATGAAGAAGTTTACGGTAAGCTGACCCCTGCAGAGGTTCATAAAATTATCGCTAACTATATGGCAAAAGAAGGGGGAAGTGTATAATGACTATCGAAGAACTCAATAAGATCAAGGATGAATATGAGGATCTGGTAAAAGTCCGTAAGGTGATCAAAGAAGAAGGCGAGAAGTTAGCCGCCAACACAAAATATCGCAAGCAGGTACTCGTCTGCGGCGGTACGGGCTGTACTTCTTCAGGCAGCAAAAAGGTACTCAAAGCGCTGAACGAATCTCTTGAAAAATACGGACTGCAGGATGAGATCCTTGTGGTACGTACAGGATGCTTCGGTCTTTGCTCCTTAGGTCCGATCATGATCGTCTATCCGGAAGGCTACTTCTACGCTCAGATCAACTCCGAAGGTGTAAAGCGTGTGGTCAAGGAGCACCTCAAAGAAGGCAACGTATGCAGAGACCTGCTCTATCAGGAGACCGTTATCGACGACAATACCATCATCTCTCTTTCCGAGACCAATTTCTATAAAAAGCAGCTTCGTATCGCTCTGAGAAACTGCGGCGTGATTGATCCTGAAAACATCAAGGAATATATCGCAGTCGACGGTTATCAGGCACTCAATAAGGTGCTGACCACCATGACGCCCGATGAAGTCATCCAGGAAGTGCTGGATTCAGGACTCAGAGGCAGAGGCGGCGGCGGCTTCCCGACAGGCAGAAAGTGGATGTTTGCAAGAGCGTCCAAGGGCGACATCAAGTACGTTGCCTGTAACGCAGACGAAGGCGACCCCGGCGCATTCATGGATCGTTCCATCCTCGAAGGCGACCCGCAGTGTATCATCGAAGCAATGACCATCGCAGGCTATGCCATCGGCGCACAGAAGGGCTTTGTCTATGTTCGCGCAGAGTATCCGATCGCTGTACAGAGACTGACCATCGCTTTGGAGCAGGCAAGAGAATACGGCTTCCTCGGCAAGAATATCCTCGGTTCTGGCTTTGACTTTGATATCGAGATCCGTCTTGGCGCAGGCGCATTCGTCTGCGGTGAAGAAACAGCGCTGATGACCTCTATCGAGGGCAACAGAGGCGAGCCGCGTCCCCGCCCGCCGTTCCCGGCTGTCAAGGGTCTGTTCGGCAAACCCACCGTACTCAATAACGTTGAGACCTATGCTAACATCGCTCAGATCCTGCTCAAGGGCAGCAAGTGGTATTCCTCTATGGGAACAGAGACCAGCAAGGGTACAAAGGTATTTGCTCTCGGCGGCAAGATCACGAATGTCGGATTGGTAGAGATCCCGATGGGTACGACTCTGAGAGAGATCATCGAAGAGATCGGCGGCGGCATTCCGGACGGCAAGAAGTTCAAGGCAGCCCAGACAGGCGGTCCTTCCGGCGGATGTATCCCTGCTGAGCATATCGACACTCCGATCGACTACGACAGCCTGCTTTCCATCGGTTCTATGATGGGTTCGGGCGGTATGATCATTCTGGACGAAGATTCCTGTATGGTAGATATCGCTAAGTTCTATCTTGAGTTTACCGTTGACGAGAGCTGCGGCAAATGTACGCCGTGCCGTGTCGGTACAAGACGTCTTTTGCAGTACCTTGACAAGATCACGCAGGGCAAGGGCGAGCCTGATGATATCGAAAAGATCGAAGAGCTTTCACATCATATGCAGAAGTCATCCCTCTGTGCTCTCGGTCAGACCGCACCAAACCCGATTCTTTCCACACTCAAGTTCTTCAGACAAGAGTATGTTGACCATATCGAAAGCAAAAAGTGTACGGCAGGTGTATGTAAGGCGCTGCTCAGATATGAGATCATTCCTGAGAAGTGTAAGGGCTGTACGCTCTGCGCAAGAAACTGTCCTGCAAGCGCAATCACAGGCACTGTCAGACAGCCCCATGTTATTGACACCAACAAGTGTATCAAGTGCGGCGTCTGCATGAACAACTGTAAGTTCGGCGCTATTAAGATAGTATAAGGAGGTCAAGAATCCATGGAAACAGTACATCTGAAAATAAATAATATTCCTGTGGAAGTCCCCCAGGGATACACGATTTTACAGGCAGCAAAAGTTGCGAACATTGAGATCCCGACCCTTTGCTATCTGAAAGATATCAACTGCATCGGCGCCTGCCGTGTGTGTATGGTAGAAGCGAAAAACCGCAGAGGTCTGCTTGCAGCCTGCGTTTATCCTGTAGAAGAAGGACTGGAAGTATTCACCAATACACCCGCTGTTATCAAGTCCAGAAAGACGACCATCGAGCTGCTTCTTTCCAACCATAACAAAAAATGTCTGTCTTGTCCGAGAAACCAGCAGTGCGAACTCCAGAAGCTCGCTGTTGAATACGGCGTAGACGAGGACAGATTCCCCAGCGAAGAGCCGATCTATGAGATCGACAATCTTTCACCCTATATCGTTCGTGATAACAACAAGTGCGTCAATTGTATGCGCTGCGTTGCTGCCTGTAAGAACGTTCAGTCCATCTCTGTTATCGGTGCAATCCAGAGAGGCTTCAGCGCTCATGTCGGCAGTGCATTTGATAAGAGCCTCAATCAGGCGCCCTGCGTTGGCTGCGGTCAGTGCGTAGTCAGCTGTCCTGTCGGCGCTTTGACAGAAAAGAGCCAGGAAGACAAGGTCTGGGACGCTATCGCAGACCCGACAAAGAAAGTTCTGTTCTTTACTGCTCCGTCTATCAAAGCGACCCTCGGCGAGAGCTTTGGTATGCCGATCGGCACGAACGTAGAAGGCAAAATGGCTGCTGCGATCAAGCGTCTTGGCGCAAACGTCACCGCTTTCAACATGGACTTTACCGCTGACCTTACCATTATCGAAGAAGCAAACGAACTGGTTCAGAGGATCAAGAACGGCGGCACACTCCCGATGTTCACTTCCTGCTGCCCCGGTTGGGTCAAGTTCGTTGAGCATTACTATCCGGAATTCCTGCCGAATCTCTCCACCTGTAAGTCACCTCAGGCAATGTTCGGTGCAGTTCTGAAAGGCTATTACTGCCAGAAGAACAACATCGACCCGAAAGATGTCTTTGTTGTCAGCGTTATTCCGTGTACTGCGAAGAAGTTCGAGGTAACCAGACCTCAGCTCCGTTCTGACGAAAACTATGACGATGTAGACGTAGCGCTCACCACCAGAGAGCTTGCCAGAATGATCAAGCGTGCTGCTATCGACTTCGAGACACTTCCCGAAGAAGACTTTGACACTCCGTTCAATAAGGCAACAGGCGGCGGCGCAATCTTCGGCGCAACAGGCGGTGTACTGGAAGCTGCGCTCAGAACGGCTGCAAGACTGCTTGACGGCGACTTCAAGAAGATCGACTTTGAAGAAGTCAGAGGACCCGAAGAAGTGCGTGAAGTCACTTATGAAGTTGCAGGCGTTAAGATCAATGTTGCTGTTACTTCCGGTCTTGGCAACGCCAGAAAGCTGCTTGAGAAGATCAAGAAGGGCGAAGCAAACTATCAGATGGTAGAGATCATGGCTTGTCCCGGCGGCTGCATCAACGGCGGCGGACAGCCCATCAGAAGCGACAGCGTCAGCAACTATGTTGACTATAAGGCACTGCGCTCTAAGGCTCTCTATGATTACGATAAGAATGCAGAGTTCAGAGTATGTGACGACAGCCCCGTCATCAAGATGGTTTATGACGAGTTCTTCAAAGAGCCGGGCGGCGAAAAATCACATCACTATCTGCACACTTCCTATGTTGCAAGAGGCAAGAATTACACCTGATCGACTGTGTCTTTCGGTTGATCAGTAATTAACAAACACGTCGGAGATCTGACTTTCAGGTTTCCGACGTGTTTTTCTTTGAATAATAAGCTCACAAAAGCAATATATGATCCGGCATACATCTACTCTTCATAACGTTTTCGCAGCTTCGACAGCGCTTTTTTCTCGATCCTCGAAACATAAGAGCGTGATATTTTCAGCCGATCCGCAACTTCTCTCTGCGTCAGGGGCTTTGTCTGCCCAAGACCGTATCTCAAACGAATGATGAGTGTTTCTCTTGGTGTCAGGGATTCCCGCATGAATTTGCCGAGCTTCTCTGTTTTGAATTTCAGATCCAGTTCATCAACGATAGTGTCATCCTGCGCCATCACGTCCATCAGCGTCAGTGCATTTCCGTCTGCATCAGAATCGATCTCTTCGTTAATAGAAATATCCAGCGCACTTTTTCGTGTACTACGGAAATACATCAATATCTCGTTTTCAATGCACCTTGACGCATAGCTGGAGAGCTTGATACTTTTTTCGTCATTGTAAGTATTGACAGCCTTGATGAGCCCGATCGTCCCGATCGACACGAGATCATCAGGGTCGGTGCCGGTGGCGTAGTATTTTTTCACGATATGCGCGACCAGCCGCAGATTATGCTCGATCAGCTTGTTTTTGGCTTTGCTGTCGCCGCTTTTGATTCTTTGCAGCAGTTCCTGTTCTTCCTTTCGGCTCAGCGCCTTCGGAAATGCACCTGCATTCGTGACATGAAGGATCAGAAACAACGATATTTGCGACAACATCCCTGAAATCAGCTCCAAGATCATCTCATCACCTCATCCATATCTATTCTTCTATCTTTCTGATTATGAATCATGATATGTCAGAATATAACAAAAACGACCCCGAACAAACGGAGTCGTTTTTTTGTGTAAGATATGAAAATGGTACAGATATCAGATCTTAACGGAGATCGCATCCAGGCTTTCGGGAAGATCCTTTTCATCAGCAGAGATGAGGAAGGTGAACTTTGTTTCAGACTTAACAGCAAGGAGATTCACTTTCTCGATGAAATCAGAGAGAGCGGTAAAGTCCTGACCGCCGATCTTGAGAGTAGAGTCGACCAGAACATCTGTGATGTCATAGTTACCGGCGCAAAGACCGCTCAGAAAACCGAAGAAAGCGTCATAACCGTTGATCGCATACTGTTCTGTATCGAGCAGTCTTGCCTTATGTGTGACATCGTAAGTCAGCTTAGAGCCTTTTTCGATGACAACAACGTTGCCGTCAGAAGACTCAACTGCTTCATTTGCAAGGTTGATGAGCTTTTTTGTTTTGCCAGAGCCTTTTTTGCCAATAATAAGTGTTACCATTGTATTTGCCTCCTTAATAATTGTATTTCAACAAATCGGAAATACTTCTATAACAAATTTTACAATAAAACAGCAAAGATGTCAATGTATTTTGTCTTTTTGTTGAAATTATTTTAATCTTGCTTCCAGCTCATCTTTCAAATCTTCATA
>ONYV01000088.1 GCA_900322105.1 uncultured Eubacteriales bacterium
CCGAAGGCATACTGACGTATGTCGAGGGATTTTTGTGCAAGATGACGGAAAATATGCAAGCAGATGTGGTGCTAAGCCGCAAGGCGGTCTTTGTGCGGTATTGCCTTAATTTGACTTCCTCTCATATCTGCCGCCATTGATCTTTCTTTACGAAAACATTTTTGAAAAAATGGCATTGAAAAACAGATCGTTTTGTATTATTCTATTTTCATACCGTTTACTGCAAAAATCCGACACAGCGTCCGCTCCGCCGTATACTGTGTCTATGAAACAGGTGAAATCATCATGACTCTGAAAGAACTGATACAGCAAAATTCCTGCGCTATCTCTGACGGCGCAATGGGAACATACTTTTCTGCCCTGACAGGACAAAATTCAGGGCTGTGCGAAACATATAATGTCACTTCTCCCGATCTCATCCGAAAGATCCATCGGGAATATCTCGCCGCAGGCGCTGTTTTGCTGCGCACCAACACCTTTTCCGCCAACAGCTTCACTCTCGGCGTTTCCCATGAGGAATTGTGCGGTATCCTGAAAGCAGGCTATCAGCTTGCAGATGAATGCGCCCAAGATCACGCTGTTGTCTGCGCAAACGTCAGCGCCATCTACCGTCCGGAACTGACAGACGAAGAAGTACGTCGGGAATATGAATATATCATCGACACTTTTCTCTCCTGCGGCGCAGCTACGTTTTTGTTTGAAACGCTGCCCGACCTGCACCCCGTTCTGCCTGCCATTGACTATCTTCTGTCCCAAAAGCCCGATGCCGAAGTGATCGTTTCTTTTACGCTGCTTCCCGACGGACATACCCGTTCGGGTACATCCCTGCAGCAGCTTCTCTTTGATATCTCACAGTCGGAAGAGAAGCTGACAATGGCAGGTCTGAACTGCGGCTGCGGCGCACTGCAAATGATGAACGTTGCTGCTCCCTTTTTCTCTTATATTCATGAGCATACAAAATTATACACTTCCGTAATGCCAAACGCAGGATATCCTGCGATCGAAAACAACCGCACTGTCTTTACCGCCACTCCCGAATATTTTGCCATGCAGACCTCTCGTCTGGCTTCTCTCTCTGTTTCCGTCATCGGCGGCTGCTGCGGTACAGAGCCTGAATTTATCCGCGCCCTGAAAGATCACCTGCTCCAAAAGGACGCTCCTGCACTGCCAAAGACTCTCCATCCTTCTGTTCATATCCGCACGCATTCATTCTCTTCCCCTGCGCCTTCCTCATCCGTATTTTCCGAAGACCGCTTCATCCTTGCTGCTGAGCTTGATCCGCCGCAGAATGCCGATCTGTCAAAGCTCCTATATGCTGCGTCTGCACTGAAAGAAAGCGGTGTTTCGGTCGTCACGGTCTCGGATTCTCCTCTCGGTCACGCACGAATGGATTCCGTGATCTGCTCGTCACACATACAGCGTGAAACGGGTCTGGAAGCTCTGCCGCACATCTGCTGCAGGGATAAAAACCTCAACGCCCTGCGCTCCCTGCTGTTAGGCGCACACAGCGAAGGGATACGCTCTGTGTTAGCGGTCACGGGCGACGCTATCTCCGAAACCGACAGAGGAATCATCAAGCCTGTTTTTAACGTAGATTCGACCCGTCTGATGGAGCTTATCACAAAGCTCAACTCCGACGTTTTTTCACACGCTCCCATCACCATCGGCGGCGCTTTTGATCCTGCGCCGAAAAAGCAGCATTATTCCCTCACAAGGCTTGTCAAAAAGCAACAAAACGGCGCATCCTTTGTACTGACGCAGCCTGTGTTTTCCGAGGACTGCATTCCCTCTCTTGATCTTGCCCGTGAACAAGGTGTAAAAGTACTATCAGGCATCATGCCGCTGGTCAGCTACCGCAACGCCTGCTTTATGAAAAACGAAGTCCCCGGCATCCATATTCCCGATGAGCTGATCTCCCGATTCCATCCCGACATGACCCGTGAAGAAGCCGCCGCAGAAGGCATCGCTATTGCATCCGAACTTGCCCGAAAGCTCAAGACCCACTCTGACGGTTTTTATTTCATCACACCCTTTAACCGTTCAGAAGTGATCTGCCGCATCATTGATCTGATAAAGCAAAACTAACCCCTCTTCGACAAAAAACACCCGAAGGCATAAGAGAATCGTTCTCTTGCCTTCGGGTGTTTTTGATCCTGTTTCGGAAAAGATTTCGGTACTGTTTTTACTGCGTCTCAGGAGAATCATCCGTCAGCGTAACCTGCACGTCAAACTTTTCTTCCCGATGGTTCGCATCCTTTGCCGCACGGAACACCGACAGCGTGACGGTATCGCCGGGCTTGAACTTGCTCAGCTCGTCAATAAATTCATACACGGACTTCACACTCTCTGACATCCGTTGCCAGCAAAGGACTGTCTGTGCCGATATTCGTGATCACCATGCCCTGCGGAATGTTTTTCAGCTTCGATTCATACAGATTGCAGGTCGTTCCTTCAATACCGATCACGGCGCGGTTGCTGACGTAACCGTATTTGATCAGCTCGTTGATGATCTCCGCCACCTTGTTGCCGGGGATCGAAAAGCCCATGCCCTCGTAATTGGTAGAAACGATCTTGGAGGTGTTCATCCCGATCACCTGACCGCTCTCGTTGATGAGAGCGCCGCCTGAATTACCCGGATTGATGGGCGCATCCGTCTGGATATAGCGCACATAGCCGTTGCTGGCAAGAACACGATCCACTGCCGACACCGTACCCTTTGTCATGGAATTGGAAAAGTTTGCGCCGCCGGGGTTGCCGATGGCATAGACCTCTTGTCCGACAAAGAGCTTGTCCGTATCTGAAAATTCGGCAGGGGTGAGATCCTTTCCGTCGATCTTCAGCACTGCAAGGTCTGTTTTCTTGTCCACGCCGATCACCGTGCCGAGATACTGCGAGCCGTCATATACCGTGACCATCACGCCCGTTGAAACGCTGTCGTCCACTACATGACTGTTGGTCGCAATATATCCGTCCTTTGACAATATGATCCCCGAACCTTCTCCGATCTTACTCATCACATAATCGCTGCCCGATTTGTAGGAAGTGATGCACACCACCGAGGGCGCTGCCTTTTTGAAGGCAGCATTGGCGGTGTTCGTGCGGATCGAAGGATCCTGACTGACAGTAGAGATCTGCGGTCCGTCGGGGTCTGCGGAGACCTGCGGCGCATCGGGCAGAGAATTATCTTCTGCATAGGAGGTCTGTGTACGGTTATACGGTATTTTTTCATTATCACGCTTGACGCTGCCGCTGACATTTCTCAGGATGATCTGATGCACAAAGAGCACCGCTGTCGCTGCCAACAGCACGCTCAATATCCATAAACATACCTTCAAAACCGCAAGACCGCGCCGTTTTTTGACAACGCCAAAGGGCGGAAACATCAGGTCATCTTCTAAAACGCCGTCAAAGGGCATTGCTTCGTTCGGCTTTGATACGATATCTTCCGCCGCAACAAACAGCGGCGGTTCCTGCTGCGAAAACATATCTGTCAAACGTTTCTGACTGTCACCGTCAACGGGAAAAGGCGCGCCTTCGTTTTCCGCTGCTTCCTGTCCTGCTTCAGACTCTGCGCCGAAGCTGCTTTGCTCCTGTTCTTCCGCCATACGCTCATCCTCCTTTTTCCGTCAGACGTTTTTTGTTGTCAGACTTTTTTGATGCAGGCTTTTTCGGCAGATAGAAGTCAAACTCCGTAAATTCGCCCACCACGCTTTTTGCTGTGATGTTTCCGCCGTGAAGCCGCACGATGCTCCTGACAAGATAGAGTCCCAGTCCTAAGCCCTTCTTATCCTTGCTGCGGGATTTATCCGTTTTGTAAAATCTTCCAAAGACCAGGTCGATCTCGTCCTCTTTGATGCCCATGCCGCTGTTTTTGAGGACAAAATCCGTCTGCTCTGAGTTTTCTGTGATATTACACTCGATGTAACCGCCCTCGTTCGTAAACTTGACGGCGTTCTCGATCAGGTTGTACACCACCTGATGCAGCAGATCCTTGTCGCCGTAGATCATCTTTGGCGTGATGACATCCAGTCCCCGTATCTCGATATTTTTGTGACTGATCTCCTGCTCGAAGGTGATCAGCACATTTACCAGTACGTCCAGCAGATCAAAGCGCTGGAAATTCAGCTTCAGCTCGCCGCTGTCGATCCTTGAAAGATCCAGCATCGAACGCACCAGTCTGGAAAGACGCTTCACTTCATCCGAAACGATATGCAGATAATATTCCTGCTTATCTTTCGGGATCGTACCATCCAAAATACCGTCGATGAAGCCTGCGATCGTGGTCATCGGCGTTTTCAGCTCATGAGATACGTTTGCCACAAAGCTCTTGCGTGTGATCTCAGACGCCGAAAGCGACTCCGCCATGTTGTTGAAGGCGATCGCCAGTTCCTTTACTTCATCGTTGCCTGCGGTGCTGACACGCACGCTGAAATCTCCGTTGCCGAATCGTTTCGCAGCCGCTGCCATCTGACGCAGCGGACGCACCATATTGTATGAGAAAACACCGATCGCTAAGATCGACATGGAAAGCGTTGCGATCGCCGAAAGGATAAAAATCTGCATCACCATGCCCGTAAAACTGTCGATATCCTTGGTATCGGTGGTGATGATGACCATACCTGCCACATCGCTGCCCACTCTGGGATAAAACGGACAGCCCGAAATGTAGCGTTCTTCCTGATAGATGTTGTCAAGCGTTCCCTTTTCAAAATGCGGACCGCTGGACAGAAGACGCTGAATGTTCTCTGAATGGATGATCTGCCCCGGCTGGAGCTGCGCCACTCTGGTAACGGACATCAGCACCCTGTAATCGTTGTCAATCACGATAATATCGGAATCCACGTCCCTTGCATAAATATACAGGAAATTGCTCATGTACTGTGAGTAGCCCGGATTGATCCAGTCCATCTCTATCTCTCCGTTTTCCCCTCGGCTCACCCGCACATTCGTCCTGACAAATTCAGCGATGCTGTCGGCTCTTTTGGACAGCGCATTATGCTTTTCGTTATACCAATAATTGGAGATCGTCATGGTCAGAATGATGCCCAGTATCAGAAAGCTCAGAAAGACGATGATCACGCTGACATTCATGTATTTGAGAAACAAGGATTTTCCCGAAAAGAATTTATGCTTTCGTTTCAAATTTATAACCTACTCCCCATACTGTTTTGAGTACCCACTTATCCGAAACGCCCTCTAATTTTTCTCTCAGACGCTTGATATGCACATCCACTGTTCTGGAATCGCCGTAATAGTCAAATCCCCACACCTCATCCAGAAGCTGATCTCTTGTAAAGACTCTGTTCGGGTTGCTGGCAAGATGATAGATCAGCTCCATTTCTTTCGGCGGCGTGTCGATCTGCTCTCCTTTGACTCTCAGCTCATAATTTGTCAGATTGATGGAAAGTCCCTCGTAGCGCACTTCTTTTTTGCTCTCCTCTACGGTCTCACCAAAGGTGATCCCGCCGCCTGTACGGCGCAGCACTGCCTTGATCCTTGCCACGATCTCCTTTGTTTCAAAGGGCTTTACCACATAATCGTCTGCGCCAAGCTCCAGCCCCAGCACCTTATCAAACACTTCTCCTTTTGCCGTCAGCATGATGATCGGACACTGTGAGGTCTTTCGGATCTCTCTGCACACCTGCCAGCCGTCCAGAACCGGCAGCATGATGTCCAGCATCACCAGATCGGGTTTTTCGGTCTTGAACTTCGTCACCGCCTGACCGCCGTCATTGGCGATCACGACCTCATACCCGTCCTTCTCAATATACAATCTCAGCAGCTCACAAATATTGATATCATCGTCTACTACTAAAATTTTTCCCATGCTCATTTTCTTCACCTTCATATTATGTTGTTATTTGATTGAGTTTATTTCAATTCCTGATGACGGAAGATCATCAATCCGCCAAAACACGACACGGCAAAATATACCGCCGCAGACAAAAAGGGAACATAGGCTTCTCCCGAAAGGCAGAGCGACCGTGTCGAGGTCACTGTCTGGAAGATCCAAAACCGTGATACCGCATCGGTATGGTTATTGACAATAGATACCACCTGCAAAACTGACGAGATCAGCATCGGTATCACCAGCGAAAAGGCAATGCTGTGTCCTGTGCTTTTCAGCCAGAAAGAGATCCATACATAAATGCTGCTCACTGCGATAAACTCGCAAAGATAGGCGCTCAGAATGAGCATGATGTCTGATGCATTTCCCTCCGACCTGAAACCGAACATCGAAACGGCGGCGATCATTGTGCCGAGCAGATAGCACAGCACCGTCAGCAGCATCACTCCCACCGAGAAGATCAGCTTGGAGGCATAGACCTTATTGCGTGAAAAACCTCTTGATACGGAATTTTTGATCGTGCCCATCGAATATTCCGATCCGACAAACACTCCGATCACGATCGCTGCGATATACAGCACGTTCGTATCTGCAAGGGCGGTGTTGACATATGACCACAGGTCATCCTGCGGAATGATCTCAAGGGCCTGACGGATGGACTGCTCGCTCGACCCCAGCATCTGCATCATGGAGAGTGTTGCTTCAAGGCTCTCGCCTAAATTTACCCATGCCATATGGTACAGCAGCGCCATGACCGCTCCCAGAATAAAGGCGATCAGCAGGCAAACTTTCAGGCTGCGGCTTTTTTGCAGCTTGCACCAATCCGATCTCATCAAAGACGTCATCATGATCCTTCCTCCATTCTGCGGATAAAGTAGCTTTCGGCGCTGTTTTCGTCATTGCTGATGCCTGAAACCACAATGCCCGAAGCAAACATCTCGCTGGTCAGTTCACCGATATTCTCCACCGAAGACGATATCACTACCACGCCGTTTTCAACAGACACCTGATCTGTTTGCAGTACTCTTTGCGCCACGCTCCGTGCCTTTTCGGGCTGATCGGTGCGGATCAGTGTCCTTGACACACAGATCTGATGCAGCTGCAAAGCGGTGATCTCCTCGATCAGCTTTCCTGACGAAATGATACCGTACCTTGTCGCTACCTTTTCCAGTTCTCCTAAAATATGGCTGGAAATAAAGATCGTCTTTCCTTTCCTGCTCAGCGACAGCAGCAGTTCTCTGATCTCCATAATGCCTGTGGGATCCAGTCCGTTGATGGGTTCATCGAGTATCAGAAAATCCGGGTCGCCTACCAGCGCCATCGCAAGCCCCAGCCGCTGCTTCATGCCAAGAGAAAAGTCAGCTGCTTTTTTCTTTCCCGTATTGCTCAGACCCACTGTTTTCAGAATCTCCGGAACACAGCCTTTATCGACCTTGAGCATTGCGCAGTACATTTCGAGGTTATCCTTTGCCGACATATTGCGGTACAGCGCAGGCGCTTCCACCAAACTGCCCGTACGCCTGCGGGAGAATGAAATATCCGCTCCGTCAAAAAAACGGTAGCTGCCGCCTGAGGGCTTTGTCAGCCCCAGCACCATGCGGATAAAAGTGGTTTTTCCTGCGCCGTTTTTTCCCACAAAGCCGTATATATCGCCCTGCTTGACCGTCAGTGACACATGATCGACCACATGAACGCCTTTATATGTCTTTGTCAGCTCCTCTGTCTGCAGCACATTTTCCATACGCTCTCCTCCTTTTTTCGTTTTGGAACGGAACAAAAAATGATCCGTTCTGCATCATTTGCAAAACGCTCATAAGCGCCCTGCAAGAGATTCCGTATCAAGGGCTCCCCCGCCCAAGATCCGACGGGGCTTCATTTTCTTTTTACTCCGATATTCACAATAATGCGTGATTTTTCCAGATAGGTGATCGTGAAGGTCTTTTGTTCAAAGGCTGCGTCCAACATTTCGGAAAACTCGTCCAGATCACGTGTTTTCCCGTAAATATATCCGTCCGGCAAGAGGATCTTATAACTGACGCTCTTATAATACGTACCGTCCTCCGCATCGAAAACAGGTATCAGTTCTGTTGTGATATATGTTTTGTTTACGATATCATCCTTTGCCATCACCTGCATCTTGATGGGAAATCCCTTGATCTCATTTTCTACTGTTTCCTTT
>ONYV01000135.1 GCA_900322105.1 uncultured Eubacteriales bacterium
GGACAGCCTGCTTGGTTCTGTTCCGAATGACTGGGATATCTGTACCTCATCAACGCCGCAGGAAACGCTTTCAGCGCTGCAGGCGGTCAATATCATCGAAAACGGCATGAAGCACGGCACGGTCACGGTACGGTATCAGGGAGAAAATTTCGAGATCACCACATTTCGCATTGACGGTGCATATGAAGACCACCGCAGACCTGAATCTGTTACTTTTGTGACGGATGTCAGAGAAGATCTGTCCCGAAGAGATTTTACCATCAACGCAATGGCTTGTGATGAAAATGAGGGTATCATCGACTTTTTCGGAGGAAGAAAGGATCTTGACGATCATATCATCCGCTGTGTGGGTGACCCTGACAAACGGTTTCAGGAAGACGGTCTGCGCATTATGCGCGCGCTGCGCTTTGCGGCAAGATTTGAGTTTGAGATCGAACCGAAAACCGCGGAGGCGATCCACCGCAATAAAGACCTGCTGAAAAGCATTTCAGCAGAACGCATCAACGCAGAATTTACGCAGCTGCTGATGAGCAAAGGTGTTGAAAAGCTGCTTTTGGACTATCGTGACGTATTGGAAGTGTTCGTTCCGGAGATAGCGCCGATGGTCGGCTTTCAGCAGCGCAATCCGCATCATGTGTATGATGTCTGGGAACATACTGTAAAGGTGGTTTCCTTTGCAAAGCAGGACAAGGTACTGCGGCTCGCAGCTTTCTTTCACGACATTGGCAAGCCGAACGTCTTTACACTTTCGGAGGACGGAACAGGGCATTTTCACGGACATCCCGAACTGAGCGAAAAGATGGCAAAAACGATCATGAACCGTTTGAAATATGATAACAACACCATTGCAAAGGTCGGAGCGCTGATCCGTCTGCATGACAAAAGACCGCCGCTTCATGCGCCAAGCGTGCGGCGGCTGCTGCGAGATATCGGGGAAGAGCTGTATCCTGCGCTGATGGATCTGAAAAGAGCCGATGCCATGGGACAAAATCCGAAACAGCTAAGTGAAAAGCTCCTGTATGTCGATAAGCTCCGGGAGATGATCGAAACAGAGATACGCAGCCGTTCGCCCTATACGCTCAAGATGCTTGCGCTCAACGGACGGGATCTGATGCAGATCGGCTTTTGCAGCGGCAGAGAGATCGGAGAAACACTGAATGCACTTTTATCGCTTGTCATTGACGGACAGCTGCCGAACGAAAAGCAGGCGCTTTTGAAAGAGGCAGAAAAAAGATTGATGAAGACAAATGTCTGCAAACAAGTCACATGACGCTTTCGGATGCAAATGAAATGATCGTGATTTTCTTTTGATATGCTGTTCAAAGCGGTCAAAGTGTGGTATAATAGTCAGAAAGAAAGGATCAGGAACAGACCGGGGGAACTAATATCATGGAGTATCAATTGAATCTTGGAGCGTGGAACAGTGTATTTGCCGTTCCGAGCGCTATCGTTGATCGGCATATCAAATTAGCAGGCGCAGCGCAGCTGAAAGTGATCCTGTGGATGCTGCGTCATGCAGGGGAAAATTTTGAAGTGGAAGACATTGCAAAAGCGCTCTCAATGCATGAAGCAGATGTGAGGGACAGTATGCAGTACTGGATAGAAACAGGCGTGATCCGTGAGCATAACAATACCTTTACGCCGTCTCCTTTGGAGGATGAACCGGTTCTGCCGCAGGAAACCGAGAAAGAAGAAACGTCGGTCGAGAGTGCAGCGCAAACGGAAACAAAAGCGGCAATCAAGCCTGTTTTGCGAAAACGACCCTTGTCACGTCCTGAAAAGCCCGATTATAAATATCTTTGCGAAAGAATGAATCAAGATGCCAGCGTTGCCTTCCTGATGCAGAGCGCCGATGAGATCTTCGGCAGAATGATCGGCAATAATGAAAAAGCGGTGCTGCTGATGATCCATGAATATGACGGGCTGCCGGTGGAAGTCGTGATCATGCTGCTGCAATATGCTGTCAGCATCGGAAAAGGCAATATGCGGTATATCGAAAAAATGGCGATCTCATGGTCGGATGAAGAAATCCTGACATTGGAAGCTGCCGAAAAGAAGATCAAAAAACTGAACGAAAGCAGACTTGCAGCAAAGCGTGTACAGCGCATTTTCGGACAGGACGAGCATTCTCCGACAGAAAGAGAAACGGAGCTTGCAGACCGGTGGATCAATCAGTGGCATCTGTCCGATGAGGTGCTCAGAGCCGCTTATGAGGCTTGTGTGGATACAAAAGGCAAGTTTATCCCGAGTTATATTGCAGGAATCCTCGATCAGTGGTTTCATTCAGGCACCAGAGATATCTCGCAGGTCAGAAATGCCCGGAAAGAGAAAAAGAAAAAGTCGGCCGCAAAGGGATATGAGCCGACATACGATATCGCAGAATATGAAAGTACCAGTGTCATAGATGAGGAGTGGGACGATTGAGTTATTCTTCTGAAGTATATAAAGAAGCGCTCAGGGTGATGGAAAACAGGCGCACGGAAGCAGAAATGAAGCTGGAAAGACGCAGGGAGATACTTTATGCCAGATCGCCCAGGGCGGAAGAGATCGAGCGTAAGATCGCCCATACGTCTGTTGCCGCCGCCAAAGCGATCCTTGTAAACGGCGAGGATCTGAGGACTAAGCTGGAAGAATTAAAGCAACGGAATCTTACGCTGCAAAAGGAACTGAAAGATATCATAGCGTCCTTTGATTTTGGGGAGAACTATCTTGAGCCTTGGTATAAGTGTCAGAAATGCCGTGACAGGGGAGATGTTGACGGAAAGACCTGCGAATGTATGAAGAGTCTGCTGCGTCAGATCGCATACGATCAGCTGAACAGCTGCTCGCCGCTGTCCCTGTCCGATTTCGACAGCTTTTCGCTGGATTATTATTCCAAGATCCCCACCGCGGAAGGAAGACCCAGCGCAAATGCGCACATGACCGCCGTGCTGGGCTTTTGTAAAAAATACGCCAGAAACTTTGAAGAAGACGCTGACAGTCTTCTGTTTCAGGGAGGACCGGGACTTGGTAAGACACACCTTTCACTTGCTATTGCGAATGAACTGATACAAAAGGGCTTTGGTGTGATCTATGTTTCTGCTCCGAACATACTTGCAAGACTGGCAAAAGAGAATTTTGAATTTGAATACCGCTTTGGGGAACAAAACTCTACAGAACAGCTGCTGATAGAATGCGACTTGCTGATCTTAGACGATCTGGGGATCGAGCGTACCTCCCGCAATACTCTGTCGATCCTCTATAATCTGCTCAACAGCCGTATGCTGCTGTCTAAGCCAACCATTGTCAGCACGAATCTGAGAATGGAGCATATACAGGAGCAGTACGATTTCAGGATCGTTTCGAGGATCATCGGAAACCTTCGCCGTGTTGAATTTGTCGGAACCGACATCCGACAGTTAAAGCGGAAAAAGAAAAAATTAAGAAACGACGAATACTATGATGAGTAAGGAGTGCAGAAACCATGGCAAAGATCCTTTTAAGCGCAGACAGTACCTGCGACATTTCGGGCGACCTTTTGAAAAGTACCAATGCACGGATGTTTCCGCTGCATATTATACTCGGGGAACAAAGCTATGAGGACGGGATCAACATTACGCCCGATGAGATCTACGACAATTTCAGAAAAACAGGCAAGCTGCCCAAAACGGCGGCGACCAATACGCAGGAGTATATCGACTGCTTCAAGCCCTTCATTGAGCAAGGGTACGATGTGATCCATATCAGCCTTGGCTCGGCGCTTTCTTCGTCCTATCAGAACTGTGTAACGGCAGCCTCACAGCTTGGCGGACATCTTTATCCCGTCGATTCCTGCAATCTGTCCTCCGGTTCGGGACACCTTGTGATCGAAGCAGCAAATATGATCCGGCAGGGAATGGAAGCGCCCGATATCGTCAGGGAACTGAAACAGTTAGTGCCGAAGTGTCACGCAAGCTTTGTGATCGACAAGCTCGACTATCTCCGCGCAGGAGGAAGATGCTCTGCGCTTGCGATGTTCGGCGCAAACCTTTTGCAGATCAAGCCGAGTATTTACGTCAATAACAAAGACGGCTCTATGACGGTGGGAAAAAAATACAGAGGAAAGCTCGAAAAAGTTCTGGTAAGCTATGTTCACGATAAATTGGCGCAATACGATCATATCCGTCCGGACAGAATCTTCATCACCCATGCAGGCATTGACCCGAAATACATCAGTGTTGTGCGGGAGGAAGTGGAGAAGCTGAATTTCTTCCGTGAGATCTATATCGAAAGGGCAAGCTGCACCATCTCGTCCCACTGCGGCCCCGATACCATCGGTATTCTGTTTATGACAGAATAAACAAGACATCAAAAATCAAAGAAAGGTAACAGGCTTCCTCGGGAACCGGAGAAGTGCCGTATTACGCAGGATATTTTGTGCCGGAAAAAGCGTCTCGAGTGCAGCACTGCTTGGTGTCATGCAAGGGAGAGA
>ONYV01000084.1 GCA_900322105.1 uncultured Eubacteriales bacterium
CCGTACAAGTTCCCGCGCGTGATCGAGTACGTGGACCAGCTGCCCAAGACCTTCTCCGGCAAGATCCGCCGGAGAAAACTGGAGGTACATACAACATGAATCTATTTGATGCAATTATGCAGGGCATTTTACAGGGATTGACAGAGTTTTTGCCTGTTTCGAGCAGCGGTCATTTAGCAATCTATCAGCACATTGTCGGAATGAATGACAATAATCTCTTTTTCTCTGTCATGCTCCACATCGGTACACTTGCTGCTGTGGTCGCTGTCTATTTCAGAACGATCATCAAACTGTTTTCGTCACTTTGGAGCATTATTAAAAAGATCTTTAAGCGTGAATTCAAATGGAGCGAGATGACGGGAGAAGAAAACCTTGCCATGATGATCATTATTGGACTTCTCCCGCTGTTCCTGCTGTTCCTGCCGATCCCCGGTACAGACATGAAGATCAAGGATCTTGCGGATAAGTTCAATCTGGACGGCTATTTCTTTATTGTCGGTATCGCTTTGGTCACAACCAGTATGCTGCTTTTCTTCAGCGGAAAAAGACGCTCCGAGATCAGGGTAGTTGATGGCAAACGCTACCGTAAAAAACTCAGACGAAGATACACTGTAGCAGACGCTGTGATCGTCGGCTTCACACAGTGCGCCGCTGCGATCTTCCCGGGACTGTCCCGCTCAGGTTCAACTCTCGCTGCAAGCCGTTTCAGAAAGATCGACAAGCAGACCGCTCTTGATTATTCCTTCCTTTTAGGTACGCCTGCGATCGTAGCAGCAGCGATCCTGGAAACAAAGGACGCGCTGTTTTCCGAAGAAAGCGATCTCGCTAATATCAATTTCCTTTATGTGATCGTTGGTATGGTGGTCGCCGCTATTGTGGGATTCTTTGCGATCAAGCTGTTCAAATGGCTGCTCTCTACCGAGAAAATGTATATCTTTATCCTATATACAGCCGCAGTAGGACTCATCATCCTTCTGATCAGCATCATCGAACTCAGTTCGGGAACAAACTTGTTTACACAGCAGCCCCTTTCTTTCTGACAGGATAAAACAAACTTATGATTACACCGTTGGTTTCAGATCAGACAACCGTGATCGTCTGATCTGAAAACTCATTGGTGTATTGTTTTTCGGAGGTGAATATTCTTTATGCCGACAAAAAAAACCTCTGCGGCAAGATCTAAAACAAAAAAAACATCTGCTAAAAAAAGTTCTGCATCCTCTGCAAAAAGAAAAACCGCTCCGAAACCAACAGCAGAACAAGCATTAGAATACATAAAACGTCAGCGCTTTATCAAAGGTATCATCCTCTGCTGTTTAGCGTTTTTGTGCACCCTTGTGTCCCTGATGGAAGGCGAAAAGGTATGGAAATCTCTGCACGACTGCTATCGGGGGATTTTCGGCTTCACCGGATTGATGGTTCCTGTGATCCTGATCTATTGCGCCGTACAGATGTTTCGGACACAGTCTACCTATCGTTTTCCGCTGAAGGTCTTTTTCTTTTCGGGAACTGTCTTACTGCTCAATACGCTCGTATTTGCCTTCGGCTCCAATGGGATGGAGCTGGAGGATTACGGCACTGAACTGATGAATTGCTATTCACAAGCCATTTCCGGCTTTATCGGAGGTATTCTTGGGATACCTCTTGCAAAAATGTTCGGCGCAGTCGCAGGCGGTATCCTTGCTGCGATTCTCTTTTTATTCTTTCTCTATATGTCATTTGAAGCGATCTTTATGAATCTGTTCGATAAGCTCAAATCTCCTGTAAGAGAACGTATCAGCGAACATAAAGAGATCAAGGATCGTGTAAACGAAGAAAGATCCAGGCTCAGAGAAGAACAGAGAAAAAAAGAACATGATGAATACGTGAAGCGAAAGGTCGAAGAAAAGCTGAAACAAGCGAAAAAGAGAGCTGCTGAATCCGAATTCACGCGAATCGACAAAACGCCCATCTATGACCCCGAACATAATGTGATGCCAAGCACCAAAACCGTTACGCCTCTGCCGAAAACAGAACAGCCGAGGGATATCAACGACATTATCCCTGATGTGACACCCACCAAAAAAAATATTTCTTCCAAGCAGCAACATAAGTCCATTATGCGCGATGCTGTGGACAATGGATCGGATGTTTCGGATGATATTGTGGATATTGCTGCGCTCGTCAGTAAAAACAATCGGTATTTCCAAAAAGAAGACCCTTACGAAGATACGCTTCAGACTGTTTTCGGAGAGAAAAAGCCGCCCTCAAAACCTGTTGATAAGCATGACAATAAAAAAATCTCTCTTGATAAAAAGGACATTGTCCCTGCAAATGAACCGGTTCGTCTTTCAAAACAAGAAAAAGCAGAACCCAATGATCCATTAAATATCAATACAACTTCTTCTGTCATATCGGGAGGATATATCAAACCGCCTTTTACTCTTTTGGAACCACAGGAGGATGAATATGCGGATGAAGCCGCACAAGAATTGCATTCCTGCGCCACAAAATTGGTCGATACCCTAAAGAGCTTTGGTGTACAGACTACCATTATGAATATCAGCAGAGGTCCGTCCGTCACACGCTATGAGCTGCAGCCTGCTTCGGGTGTCAAGATCAGCAAGATCACGAACCTTGCTGATGATATCGCTATGAATCTTGCTGCAACAGGTGTCAGGATTGAAGCGCCGATCCCGGGTAAAAATGCGGTCGGCATTGAAGTTCCGAACAAGATCACGACAGTCGTCAAAATGCGCAGCCTTGTGGAGTCAGCAGAGTTTCAGAGCGCAAAAAGCAAATTGACGGTCGCTCTCGGTAAAGACATTGCAGGCAACATTACCCTTGCTGATCTGAGTAAGATGCCGCATCTGCTGATCGCAGGTTCCACAGGATCCGGTAAATCTGTTTGTATCAACTCCATGCTGGTCAGCCTTTTGTATAAAGCAAGTCCCGATGAAGTCAAGCTCATGCTCATCGACCCGAAAGTGGTTGAACTTGGCGTGTATAACGGTACCCCCCATTTGCTCGTTCCTGTTGTCACTGAACCGAGAAAAGCGGCAGGCGCACTAAACTGGGCGGTCAACGAAATGCTGGAACGCTACAAGACCTTTGCTGAGCATAATGTCAGAGATATGTACGGTTACAACCGTTTGGTAGATAAACAAAATGCCGAAGCAGACGAGCTGTCTTCTGAACCGATCGACGAAGAATCTACCCTTGAAGAAGACAAAATGCTTGCGCAGGCTCAGGCGGAGATCATGAAATCTGATAAAGAGCCGAAGGAAGTGCGCAAGTTAGAAAAAATGTGTCAGATCGTGATCGTGATCGACGAGCTTGCCGATCTGATGATGGCAGCTCCCAATGAAGTGGAAGAGTCGATCTGCCGTCTGGCACAGATGGCGCGAGCGGCAGGTATGCATCTGGTGATCGCCACACAGCGTCCCTCGGTCGATGTTATCACAGGACTGATCAAAGCAAATGTTCCCAGCAGAATTGCCTTTGCAGTAAAATCACAGATCGACTCCCGTACCATCCTTGATTCAGGCGGTGCGGAAAAGCTCCTCGGCAAAGGCGATATGCTCTTCTCGCCTATCGGAACAACAAAACCTGTCAGAATACAAGGCTGTTTTGTCAACGATGATGAAATAGAAGGCATTATCAGCTTTATCAAGGAAAACAAGGTCGTTGAGTATGATAAGCGTGTGATCGATGAGATCGAAAACAGTGCTTTGCCTGAAAAGGACAACAAGCCTGCTGATACGGATGCTTCTGACAGTGATCCGATGATGGAACAAGCGATACAGTGTGTGGTCGAGGCAGGCCAGGCATCTACTTCCCTGCTGCAGCGCCGCCTGCGCTTAGGCTATGCAAGGGCAGGACGCCTGATAGACGAAATGGAACAAATGGGGATCGTGGGTCCTCACGAAGGTTCAAAGCCAAGACAAGTGCTTATGACGTACCAGCAGTGGATGGAAAGAAATATGTCACAAACGGATACGCAGTAAACACTTTGCTATACAAATCAATTCTATTCTTTGGAGGTAATCAAAAATGAAACGTGAAGGTCAGATCAAGGTCGATTCAGAAAACCTATTCCCGATCATCAAAAAGTGGCTCTATTCTGATAAGGATATCTTTATCAGAGAGATCGTTGCCAATGCCTGTGATGCGATCAAAAAGTATCGCAGCCTTTGTCAGATCGGTGAGGCAGAGGACGACGGCGCTGCGCCTATGATCAGTATTACACTGAACCCGAAGGAAAAGACTCTGACGGTAACAGATAACGGCATCGGTATGACAGAGGATGAAGTCGAACGGTATATTGCACAGGTCGCTTTTTCGGGCGCAAAAGAATTTTTGGATAAGTACAAGGACAAAGCAGACAACGACGACGGTATCATCGGTCATTTCGGTTTAGGTTTCTATTCTGCCTATATGGTATCTGACAACGTAGAGATCGAGACGCTTTCTTATCAAAAAAACGCATCTCCTGTTCACTGGGAGAGCACAGGCAGTGATACATATGAGATCTCTGAAGGCACCAAGACCAAAAAGGGCACCAGCATTATCATGCATATTTCAGAAGACGGTAAAGAATTCCTCAGCGAATATAAGCTGCGTGAGATCCTCAGAAAATATTGCCACTTCATGCCCTATGAAATATACTTTGATGTAGTAAAAGAAGATGCTGACGAAAAGGACGAACCCAAAAAGGAAGTTAAGCCAATCAACAACACTGCTCCTCTCTGGCTGAAAGCTCCAAAGGACTGCACAACGGAAGAATATGAAAACTTTTATCGGGAGACCTTTACCGATATGAATCTTCCTCTGTTCTGGATCCATCTGAATGTGGACTATCCTTTCCGCCTGAAAGGTATCCTCTATTTCCCGAAACAGACAGACAAGCTTCAGGTGATGCCTGGTGAGATCAAGCTCTATTCTAATCAGGTTTATATTGCAGACAATATCAAAGAAGTCGTTCCTGAATTTATGATGCTGTTAAAGGGCGTGATCGACTGTCCTGATCTGCCGCTGAACGTATCTCGTTCTTTCCTGCAGAATGACGGAGAGGTCGAAAAGATCTCTAAACACATCACAAAGAAAGTCGCTGACAAGCTGACTTCTGTATTCAAAAACGAGCGCAAGTCCTTTGAAAGCTATTGGGACGATATCTCTCCCTTTATCAAGTTTGGCTGCATCAAAGACGAAAAATTCTACGACCGCATTAAAAACATTATCCTCTACAAGACCATCGAAGGTGAATACAGAACCTTTGAAGAGCTTCCGAAACAGGATGATAAAGTTTACTATGTTTCTTCCACCGAAGAACAGGGACAATATATTAAGCTGTTCAAAGACAACGGCTTGAGCGCTGTTATTTTAGAGCATAATATTGACGCTCATTTTGTGACCTTCTTAGAGTATAAGGAAAGCGGCACAAAATTTGTCCGCATCGACTCTGAGGTCGGTGAAGCGCTCAAATCAGACAGTTCTGATGAAAACAAAGATTCTGACAATGCGCTGATCGAACTGTTCAAAAAAGCACTTGGCAAGGAAAAAGTGACCGTTTTGGTGGAAAGTCTGAAAACCAAAGACACCCCTGCCATCATTACCATCAACGAATATGAGCGCCGTATGAACGATATCAGCAAGATCTACGGCAATATGTTCGGTGAAGTGGGTCCTGCCTCGGAAACACTGATCGTCAATTCGGGCAGCAGCATTATCCAAAAACTGAGTACGCTGGATGAGGATAAAAAAGAACTCCTTTGCAAGCATATCTATGATTTAGCATTGATGAGCCAGCGCAAGCTGACAGCGGAAGAAATGGAAGGATTCATGACCAGAAGCATTGAAGTTATGAATCTGATCTGATAACGTTTGAGAAACGCTTCGAGTGATCTGTACTCGGAGCGTTTT
>ONYV01000046.1 GCA_900322105.1 uncultured Eubacteriales bacterium
TCGTGTAAGAATATGTGACAGCAGGTCCGAAATAGTCGCCATCTGTGGAATTCTTTACGGTCACGCTCTTGGGGATCGTCAGTGTGGTGTCCGAAGCGCTGGTTTTGCCGGTGCCGATCTCAGCAGCAGAAGCTGTCAGAAAGCACGGTACGGAAGCAGCGGCTGTCAGAAGCGCTGACAGGGTGAATGCTGTCAGCTTTTTTACAAAATTGGTTTTCATTTTATGTTCTCCTTTCATCTTTCCGTTCCAATAACGGGTTGATTGTTGCCCCTGAATCGGCGGCGGCGGGTCAGTTCGTCACCGTTTCGGCAAACCGCCTGTCGTTTTGACAAAGCAGCGGCTGTTTTGCATAGGGCATGGTATGACTGCGCTTTTTTGCGCTCTATATTATTTCGCCCTTCGGCGGAATAATCTCTTCATCTGCGGCTCTTCTTTGCCGCATGACAGACATCACAGGATATCGTCCTGCACATCTGTTTTTCGTTTGGCATTTTTCACACTGCCAAGCACTACAAAACCTGCGATCAGCGTGATGCCGACCATCAGCATAACAGCAAACGGCGGCGCATTGTTTTCGATGCCTGTCACAGGGACGTTTGCCCTGACGTTCTGATAGGTAACGTTCACAGGGGCGGTCATGTTTTGTGCGCTGACGACAGCCTTTAACTGACTTTCGGTGATCGCAGCGGACGCTGTATCGGAAGTGACAGTGGTGGCATACTGAGGATATCTTGTCTGCGTGACCGTCACGGTCTGGTAGTTGTTTCCTGTAGACTTCGAGAGGGTGATGGGATAGCTTTCGCCGTTTTTCAGGGTGAAGGTCTCGGTCTGTCTGCCCGAAGCAAGCGTTCCCTTGCCGCCGAACACCGCCGTATAGGTGACTTCTTCATCGTCAGAAGCAAAATCACCTTTCAGTTCACACCGTATATTCACCTGCACCATCGTCGCTCTTGAGAAGATGACATAAACGGCGGTATCCTCGCCGCAGCCACTCCAGAAATTGCTGCTGTCGTTCCATTGCAAGCCGTCAGCGGTATTCCTGATGTTCGGTGCGCCGTCGGTATCGTTATTATTCACGATCTTCTGCAAGCCGAAATCACCTGCTGTCGTGCCGCTCTTATTGGCGGACGCATCACCGAAAGCATACGCCACTTCGGTATAATTTCTTCGGTAGGAACTGATCCATGAATCGGTCAGATAGTACTGTACGGAATAGTAGGCAGAGTATCTCAGCTCGTAGGCAACGCTTTTGGAAGCAGCGCTGACATTACTGATGCTCGTTTTGGCGCTGCTGCCGATGACAGACGTATTGCCTGTCACTTCTCTGAGCGTACCGTTGTTTTCTCTGAGCAGATAGCGCACGGGAACATCGACATACTGACTTTTCCAGAGCGCATACAGTGTTTTCTGCTTTTGTGACGGATCAGGGAACAGCGATTCAGCCGAAACATTTTCTGCGCCGTATTTCTTTTTGCCGTCAGGCGTTTCCGCCCAGCCTGCAAAGAAATAACCGTATCGAGCGGGGAGCGGAAGCGAAACGCTGCTGTCATAAAACGGCAGATACAGCTTTGTAGCATCAGGTGCGCCTGCATAGTTCAGATCAAGGGTCAGCGCCCACTGTTCTTCGGTTGAAAAAACGATTTTTGTGCTATTTTTACCGGTTTTGAGGGTACTTTCGGTGGAAAAATTTGTATTAAAGCTATAGGTTTCCTCGGATTCTAAGTGTGACGAAACATCAAATGTGCGGATCACAAGGTTCTTTCCCTGATCGATCTGTCCTGCCTGACCAAGTATGCTGAAATGAGCGCCGTTGCCCTTTGGCATGGAAAGCATCAGCGTTTCATCCTTCGGGAGCGTGACTGTACGGTTTTCACCAAACGCAAACGGCTGTCGGTCATATCTTCCCTGCACCAGATTGATCACACTCAGCGCATCATCACTCAGCCCGTTCAGGCTGAACGTGAGGTCTTTGCCTGTTTCATTGACAAATGTCAGATAGACCATCGGTTCCCATACAGCATAGAGGATATCGGGAGTAGTGCTTTTGTCTGTCTGTTCACGGTGAACAGCGATCAGTCCATCGGGCGCATAGGTCGGGACATAAGCGCCGTTTGGCAGTTGGAGCGGATCTTTTGTCTGATCCCATCCCAGCAGCAGATATCCGTCTTTGTGCGAAAAGACAGGCTTTCCGCTGTCGGCATTTCTGTCGGCATAGTCTGACAGGCGGTATGCGCCGTTATTGTACTGTTTGTCAAACCATACGCCTTCGTTCAGCTGATCTTTCCAGCTGCCCCAAGAAGTCGGACGGTCGGATGCATGATACACGCCGATATATTCATTGTCGGCATTGACTTCCGAAGAATGGACTTCGCCGCCGTCGTTGCCGTCAAGTATCAGGTCAACGGTTTTAGGAATATGCACCGATCTGCTTTTGACGGCATAGACCGCCTTGAACGTAATGACATTCTGTGACGACCATTCGGAATAGATGACTTGTTCCTCACCGGGAGAGAGCAGCACTGTGATCGGCTCGCCGTCACTGTATGCCTGCCAGCCCTCAAACACCCATTCCCTGCCGTCCGTATCTTCAAACCCTTCGGGCGCTGCGTTCAGCGTAATTTTTGCCTTGTCGTTATAGCCTTTGCCGATGAGTTTTCCTTCCTCATCGGGATCAAACAGAGCGGTGATCGTCTGTTCATCATCCAGAAACCCTGTGATGGTGTGTAACTCTCCGTTTTCATCCTGCGCTGTATTGACAGCGTCATAATAGAGATAATACAGTCCCGAACGCCGCCAGAGCGCTTTGATCGTGATATTGTCTGTCACGGGGTCGGAGAAATTATAGGGGCGGTCGGTGTGGATATTGCCGTTTTCATCTTCGGCATACCAGCCCATCAGTGAAAAAGCGTTCCGCTCATATTTGTAGACGGTCGTTTTATCAATGAACTGATCCTCATATTCGGGGAACTGTTCCTCTGTAATATATGCAGACCGTCTTCTGTAGGTGCTGCTGCCGCCTGCGTATCCATCGCTGTAATAATCATAAGCAGGGTCATACACCTCGTCCACACGGTAGTATTTTGTTCCTGTGTAGCCTTCTTCGGCAACGATGTAGTCCCTTGTCACGGTATAACGGTCAAAGGAACTGCCGTGTTCTCTGTAAAACCATGTGCTGTCGCCCTGCGAAAGCACGCCGCCTGCGGTGTCGATCTTGACGATATAGTATTTCTTCTCCCATTTTGCATGGAGCGTGACATCATGAGAGGGCATTTTGCCGGCGGTGAGATCAACAGGTTCGCCCTCAAGCGCAGGGTTATCGTACCAGCCCTTGAACACCATCCTGACGTTGTTGATATCCTCCTCATAGCGGTCGGGAACATATTTCGCAAGCTGTGAAGAAGACGCTGTGTGTGTGGAGATATCGTCCTCAAAGCAGATGTTGTCGAGCACCAGATCGTCCGTATAGCCGTCATAGAACATGAAGCGGATCTGATAGGATTCACGGTAATAATAGAGATAGTAGTTGTAGGGAGAATTCGCGTTTGCGCGGTCATTTGAGCCAAAGGCAGGTGAAGCGTGGCTCCTGTCTGCATAAAAGCCCTCGATGGGGTGGAAATCTTCGTTGTATGTCAGGAAGTTGAAGTTATGCTCGATCTTTTTATGCAGCGCAAAGTATCTGCCGCCGAAAGTGATATCAGAAGTCTGTCCGGGCAGCAGCTCGGTATAGTAGTAAATGCTGCCCTTGAGATCGCTTTTGGTGCTGCTGAGGGTCACGCTTTTATAGGGCAGTTCTTCCAGTGTTTTGAAAGGATACTGCGCATTGTAGATCACTCCGGCGGTATCCGTCCACTTTCTGTCCTTGTAGGTCGTGCCAAGCGGCGCATTTTCAAATTCCGACTTGATCTTCAGACCGTACTTTCCTGTGATCGTATGCACCGTCCGATTGTTTTCCTGAAAAGTCAGCGTAACGATGTTGCGGTTATAGTAGATATTGACAACGGTGCTGTCGTCATTGGCGATCAGTCTTTGCTGACGTTCGGGCAGATAACGCGGGTCTGTTTCCGCAGGGTAGGTCAAAGGATCGCTTCCGTAGAGGTGGAAACCCTCTTTATTCGCACCGTCCGGCGGTGTAACGTCAGGTACAGAGGGCGCTGTTTCGTTTGTCATCACTTCCGCCTGTCTGCCTGTTCTGACGACATGGTACGCATAGGTATAGCCGCTGTCGCCTGCGTTTTCAAACCAGTAGATCACTTTATAGGACGAAGTGCTGTCCGCCTGCCATTTTGCTTTCAGCGTTACGTCCTGCGTGAGAGAAAGCTGACCGTTTCGGACGCTGCCGCCCTGAAAGCTGACATTTCTCACCAACGCACCGCTGCTGTCTGCGACTTTTGTATCATCATCGGCATACCAGCCCTCAAAGACATAGCCTTTCATCTCGCTGACATCCAAGTGAGTGATGACCGTCTGCTGTGTAACGAACTTCGAGGAAACATATTTAGCGCCGCCGCCTGTTTTGGCGGTATCGAAATTCAGCCAGTGAGCGTTAACATAAACAGGATACAGATCAAGGGTGTCGTCATCATTAACGGCGTAATTTTTGCCGCCGAAGCTGACCGTTCTTTTGCCAAACAGTCTGCCCGTTACGTTTGTCAGCACTTCCTGACGCTCTGCGCCGCTTTCATCATAAAACGGTATCGTTTGAATGCTTCCGTTTTCGTCATAATATGACCAGCCGTAGAAGTATTCGTTTCTTGCATTCTGGAGCGGCGCTTTGATGCCGCTGATATCGACCACCGCATTTGAGTCTTTTTTTCTCGCCGTGAGCGCAGCAATTTTGCGGCTGACGATACCTTCACGGTTTGTGCCGTCCAAAGTATCCTCGTGGAATACCAGAAAACGGCTGTTCTGGTAGAGCGCTGCTAAATACACCTCTCCGTCTTCGCTGACGCTGACAGGTTTTCGGAAGTCAAAACGGGAATCTTCCGCAGGCCATTCATAGGTCACGCTGTCATCCTCCACGCTGACGGGTCTGACGACATACCAGCCGTAAAAGCGGCTGCGTACCGTTACCTGATCGTCATCGTCCGACACGGGCGCAGGTGCCGGCGGCTCTACTAACTTTTCTCCGTCCTGCAATATCTGTTTGCTGACCAGATCCTGAGCATCGTTGATATACTCATAATATTCAGAGGTGCTGATCCCGTACTGATCGGTATCATATCCCCTGCCGAGAAAATGATACGTCACTCTCGGCGTAAGTACCTCTTCATCGGCTTCGTGCTCTTTGAGTGTGATGATACCGTTTTCATAAGCAAATGCGCTGACAGGAAAAGCAGAAAAGATAACAGCAGCAGCCAACATCCACCCCAAAGCTCGCAGGAACGGCTTTGAAAAATGTATGAATTTGTTTGTTAATTTTTTCATTACCATCCATCCTTCTATTCCGACGGACGCCAAAGATCCTCGGCGTGTCCGCAGCGTAAAAGCATCTTCTCCGTAAACGAATCGTAAATTTTGTTTACATATTAACTATATGCTTGCACTATCGTGCTTATGCTAATCTTATCATGACGTTTATTATAACACAGTCATTTCCACATTTTTCCACAAATTTCTCAATGAAAGAATACTTTCGTCAAAAAAATCACATAAACATAATTACCATACAGTGGTTGAATTTGGTAATAATTTACCAACCTATACATTTGACCTGTATATTTTTGCATTTACTACAATATTCCTGCCCCCTGTCATAAATAATTGTCAATTTTTGTAAAAGTGTGATAGTTTACAAATATTGTATAAAGTGATATAATTTTTCTGTACCATGACAAATATATATTATTCAAAATATCTATATAAATCAAGAGGTAAAAAAATGAAAGTTCTCGCTATTGATGATGAAACACCCGCCCTTGAGCTGTTAAAAGAAACGATCCTGCGGCTGCGTCCTGACTGTGAGCTGGTCTGTTTCAGCGATCCTGCGGATTATGAACAGTATGAGGACAAGTCATCCTTTGAAATGGCGTTCATCGACATCCAGCTCGGCGGTACCTCGGGAATACAGCTTGCGCTTGACCTGAAATCACACGCACCACACTGCAACATCGTGTTTGTGACCGCCTTTTCGGAATTTGCCTTTGCTGCGCTGCAAACACGCGCCAGCGGATATGTGATGAAGCCGTATTCCGATGAAGATATCCTGAAAGAATTTCTCGATCCGCGCTATCCGCTGTCTGCATCTGACACCGATGCCCCCAAGCTGCTCATTCACACCTTCGGCGTTTTTGAGGTATTGGGCAGGGACGGCGCACCAATCCGCTTTTCCCGAACCATTTCCAAGGAAATATTTGCCTATCTGATCGACCAGTGCGGCTATCCTGTGACAGGAAAGGATATTGCCGCGGATGTGCTGGAAGAGCAGGATTATACTCCCGCTGTTTCCAAAAAAATATCCCAGTACGTTTCCGACCTCATCAAAGACCTGCGCCACGCAGGATTTTATAACGTCATTATCAAACAAAACCGTCAGCTCTATATCAACAAGGCTGCGGTTGACTGTGATCTCTATGAAATGCAGAACGGAAACCCTGCTGCGATCAATGCCTATAAAGGTGAATATCTGATCGAATACTCGTGGGCAGAGTTCAGCGATTCCCTCAAAAAGCACTGATCCGCCGACTGTCCTCCCGTGCCGTTTTACAAACCTCTCTTGATATACTCTTATGTATCGCTGTGTATTGTTGTATCATACCTTGTATCATTTACCAATGAATGTAATACAAAGGTATAGGCAACCCATACACAGCGATACTTTTTTCTTCCGGTGTAGGGTTGTATAGTACCTTTTATTATTTTTATATACCAATAATTACCATCATTTTTTTATACGAAGGTATAGGTAACCCTACACAACCCTACACCAAGCGCTTGTTAAATCATTAACAACTAAAAAATTTTAATTTTTTTTGAAAATACCTTATTTTCTGTAAAGATGTTGTCAACAACAGTTTGGTATACTGTGTTCAGAGCAAAGGAAAACAAACAAAAACAATTCTCAATTGATGATTTGTTATTGAATGTTCCTTGCAAGCTCATGGCATGAAAAAGAAAACAAACCAAAAAACAAAAAACAAAAATTAGGGAGTGCTTATTATGAAAAAGACAACATTGAAAGCAAAGATCATCGCAGCCGTTTTAGCAGCCGTCACCGCCGTTTCCGTAGGAACAATGGCAATGGCAACCACCGCAAGCGCCGCTTCTCTTCAGACAGAAACGATCCGGACGATCGCAAAGCTCGACGATAAAACAGGCGGCATCCTCGGCAGGATCAGCGACAAAGACCTTGAAAAGCTCAGGGACGTTGGCATTGCGACCGTCATCGCAGGCATCGCCGAATTCGTACCCGGCGGAAAAATCATGATGCCCGCATTGCAGGCGCTGGCAGGAAGCGCTTTTGGCAATCCGAAGATGACGCTCGAAGACATAGACAAGCGGATCGACGGTCTTTATGACAGGATCGAACAGTTTGAAAAGGATATGCAGAACGAACTGAAAAACATCGTTTCTATAGAAAACTTTGACTACTCCACCTTTACCCCTTTCAACTCTCAGATCGAAGGGATCGTCAAAGCGGTCAAGACCATCAAAAACTCCGGGAATTACACCACTAAGCAAAA
>ONYV01000251.1 GCA_900322105.1 uncultured Eubacteriales bacterium
AGGCTATACGGGAATTTACGCCTGTGGAGTGTCACACAAACGATGGTAGCTTTGGCAAAGTCGGATACGATGAAACAGGAATTTTCTCAATATGGGTATTTTTGTCCATATTTTGAGTAGCAGTATGGATATGACTTTTCCGAAAACCATCAAAAGTATTAAAATGCTGATCGGCGCAGAGATCATTGCTCTGATCAGCGACATTTTAACGATCGCTCTCATCAGCATCGTCCTTCAGGCATTCAGCGACGGCATTGACTTTGAACATTTGTCTCCCGAATTGCTGATCCCGTCCATTGTGCTGATGATCCTGCTGCTGACCGCAGGCATATGCACCTCGATCCTCTATCTTGTCAGCTTCCGCAAGGCAAGCGCAGAAGATCAGAATTTCCGCATCTCCTTCTATTCCTCCGTCATCACCCTGTTTTTATCCGTCATCAGCGTGTTTTCCTCTTCCAGTAAGGAAGTGTCGAACATTACCGACCTGCTCACAACACTGACGACCCTGCTGTCGCAAGTCTATGTCCTTGAAGGCATCCGCAGCATCAGCCGTCAGCTCAAAGTCCCGAAAATGGATCGGCAGGGCGCTGTGATCTATGCGATCATCACCACGATCTTTGTTTTCCAGACCCTCCTGAGCGTTTTCATCCTCGTGCTCGGCGGTTCTATGGCGACCGCAGGCGCATCATGGCTCGGCATTGCCGCAAGCGTTCTGTCTATTTTTGAATGTCTGCTGTTCCTCAATTACTACATCAAAGCCCTCAGAATGCTCACAACATCCCCGTGAGCGAAAGCATTCATCCCTTTGCATAATTTATCACGGATATCGGGCGGATATTGTTGCATAATGGCATTTGTTTTTTTCATCGGAATCAGGTAAAATATAAGTTGTATCATTTGATATATTTTACTGCTTTAGCAGACTAAATTTTATGCGGAGTTGAAGCTGAATGAAAAAAACGATTGCGCTGCTGATGTGCTGCGCTTTGCTGCTGTCAGTGATGCTGACGATCTCTCTTCCCGTGTATGCAGCAGAATTCAAAATAGATTTTGAAACGAACTGTACGGCTCTTTATCTTGAAAACATCGACACGGAAACGGTCGTCTATCAAAAAAATGCCGATGAACGCCGCTATCCTGCGTCCACCACCAAGATCATGACGTATATCATCACCGCCGAAAACGTCAAAGACCTGAAAAATACTATGGTCACGGTCAAAAGCAGCATCCTGCACCTGCTCGACGGCACAGGAAGCTCGGTAGCAGGCTTGAAGGAAGGCGAAAAGCTCTCTGTTTATCAGCTGCTCAACTGTCTGATGATCCCGTCGGGCAATGATGCGGCGCTGGTGCTGGCAGATTTTGTCGGAAAGGGCGATATCAGCAAATTTGTAGAGATGATGAACAAGAAAGCCGCCGATCTCGGATGTAACAACACCCATTTTGTGAACCCTCACGGTCTGAACGATCCCGAACACTACACCACCGTCAGCGACATGGCGCTGATCGCAAAATACGCCCTGACCCTGCCTGAATTTGTCGATATCACCGACACAGCCACATCAGACATACTCGGTGACGATCGTTATCTTGTCACGACCAATTCCATGATCGACCCTGTACGAGGCGGCGATCTGTATTATCCCTACGCCAAAGGCATCAAAACAGGTTCTACGGGCAACGATTCGGGCTATTGTCTGGTTTCGACCGCCTCCAAAGGCGGATACACCTATCTGTGTGTTGCCTATGGTGCGCCCTATGAGGACGAACACGGAGAATATTATGAAAACGGCGCCATGCTCGATTCCATCCATCTTTATGACTGGGCGTTTGACAATCTGAGCATCAAGACCATCATCAACAAGAACGATCTTGTCAAAGAGATCCGTCTTTCCTACGCATGGAACAAAGACACCATCCAGCTTTCCCCTGCCGGCAGTTTTTCCACCATTCTTCCCGATGATGTAGAGATCTCCAGCATCGACAAGAAATTTCATCTTCCCGAAAGCATAGACGCTCCCGTCAAGGAAGGTGACGTTGTGGGCAGTGTGACCCTCAGCTATTTAAGTCAGGAGCTTTGCACCATTGATCTTGTCGCTTCCGAGACCGTTGACCGCAGTGAGCTGATCTCTGCCATTGAAGCCATCAAACGCATCGTCACTTCCAAATGGTTCATCATCGCTTTCATCGTCATCGCTCTCTTCGCCATCATCTACCTCATCATCTTCCTCATTCTCCGCAAAAAGAAAAAATCCCAACTCCCCGTCCGCAAATACCGCAAATTTTAGCAGGCGGCGCAGAGCCTGCGCCCCCGATTCGCTGTTTGTCCGTTTGAGCTGTACATTCTATTCCGCAATAAGACGGTGCGGCATCCCGTGGGGATGCATTCTCCGCATCGCCGTCGCAAGCCGAAAGGCTTGCTTTGGACTAACTTTCTCATAGAATTACCATTTATCTCACTTTGATACTTCACCGCACCTACTGCGCCCCTGATATGATACGGAAAGTGTATCGTATATAACGCATAATAAATGTGATTTGTAAGTTCATAGCATGAAAAAGCCGCATGATCGCTCTTTTGAGAAATCATGCGGCTTTTTTGTAA
>ONYV01000176.1 GCA_900322105.1 uncultured Eubacteriales bacterium
GGTCTCATCAATGCCTATATTAACCAGATTATCAAACGGATTTATGTTCTTGGAAAGCTCTTTTTCTACACGGCTTATAATAGGTCCCACGGTATCCCATTTTATTCACTTTTTATCAGTTCTTACCCACAGATTTTAGGGATGAGCCAAAAATTATGATATTTTTCAAATATCCACGATCAGCCGATGGAATCAAAACGTTCTTGCCTGTCAGTTTTTGGAAAATGACAGGCAAGAACGTCAGAACACATTGTATTATCTTTTTTGATCAAACTCGGGATTAAACGCATAGAAATTTTTACTGTCAAGCTTATCAGTGATCAATCGTAGTGTTTCGCCAAATCTCTGATAGTGTACAACTTCCCTTTCTCTCAAGAATCGAATTGCATCTTTCACATCATAATCATCGCAAAACCGAAGAATATTGTCATAAGTGGTTCGTGCTTTTTGTTCCGCCGCCAGATCTTCATGAAGGTCTGTGATCAGATCTCCTTTGACCTGCAGTGTAGCAGCAGAATACGGCATTCCGCTCGCTGAAGTGGGATATATGCCTGTGGTATGATCCACAAAATAGTCAGAAAAACCCTGCTTCTTGATTTCATCCATTGTCAAACCTTTTGTTAGTTGATAGACAATGGTTCCTACCATTTCTAAGTGTCCTAATTCTTCCGTACCGATATCAGTCAACACCGCCTTCACCTCCGGATATGGTGCGGAATATCGTTGACTCAGATATCGCAAAGATGCTCCAAGCTCTCCATCAGGACCACCATACTGAGAAATAATAATTTTCGCCAACTTTGCATTCGGTTGTTTGATATTCACAGGATATTGCAGTTTCTTCTCATAAACCCACATAGATCAGCCCTCCTCATTATCCCATGGCCACGGATCGGATATCCATGCCCAGCGGTTGCCGTTTTGGTCGGACGGACTCAGCGGCGCATACTTTTCCTCGTATTCTTCACGCAGCTTTCGGCTCTTTTTTTCGTAAAGATCAAGAGCGTCTGCGGCTGAGGCGTCGTCGGGATGGGTGTCGAGGTAGATATGAAGATCGTGTGAAGCAAAGTCATAAGCTGACAAACGCCGAAGCAATCGTTCTCTGTCAGTCATTCTGCTCTCCCCTTTCTTTTGCGCCGCACATAAAGGGCTTGTTCAATTCGGGAAACATCGTACCGCTTTGGAATCCATGCTCGGGAGAGTATATTTTTTTGGCATTCTGAAACGGCACGTATGCCATAGCGACAACGGGATCTTTTGGCAAGGGCGAGATATAGAAATCGGCATTCATAAGCTCTTTTATGATATCCATCTTGGTATTCTCCTCTCTGTTTCGGGAAGCGTTCCCCTGTGTTTTCATCCTTCCTGCAAAAGCTATAAGGTAACTGCAAATTCTGCGGATCTCATGCATAAAGACAGCCTTGCGCCTTACTTTTACGTCTGCGGATATATTTTTGCTGTCTGACATGAAGCTTTCCTGATGGCAGCCCGACTGTAAGAGTACTCTGTACGATCAGACGAAAAAGCAGCGCATCCGCTCTTTGTTCAGTATTGCTTTTCGTGCAGAATACAGCAAATTCCCTGACAGTATCATAATATGTGTTTGCGGCGCTGTCTGTGAAACTCTTCTATAGCGCTTCGGTAAAAACTGTTGCGAACTTTTGCATACTTTTTCGTAAACGTATGATTTTTTGCAGAATTTTGAACAAAAAATAAAATGAATCTTATTAAACCTTGCTAAATCAGGAATAATATAGTATAATAATAAAAGTTTAATAAAAAGGAGGCTGAGAGATGGATTTTTTTGGGAAACCCTGTCCTGTATGCTCCCGTACCTTCCGTGAGGAGGACGATGTGGTGGTCTGTCCGAAATGCGGCGCACCGTATCATCGGGAATGCTTTCAAGAAAAGGGTAAGTGTGTTTTTCCCGACCTTCACAGAAACCATCAGAGCTGGCAGGAAATGCAAAATGACGCTGCCGAGCCTGCGTCCGAGGAGGAAAACGGCACGGTTTGTCCTCGCTGCGGTACTTCCAATCCCGACCATGCCATTGTTTGTAAAAACTGCGGCGCTTTTCTTGCAAAAGGGATCGGCAGTGATGACACTCAGAGGGACAGCGGCGCTTATTCCGCTCCCGAAAACGGAATGCCGCCTTTCGGCAAGGGAATGCCGATCACCATGTTTATGGATCCGCTGGGAGGCGTATCGCCTGAGGAGGATTTTGACGGCGTCAGCGGTTCTGAGCTGGCCGAATATGTGCAGAATAATACGAGCTATTATCTGCCTGTGTTTCTGCAGTATAAAAAGCAAAAACGCCGCCGCTTTAATTTCTGCGCTTTTCTGTTTGTCGGCGGATGGTATCTTTACAGAAAGCAGTATGTCAAGGGTGCGCTGCTCTCTCTGCTATATCTCATTAACGAACTGACTGTGCTGCTCTGTACCGTTTTTGTTTCTACGCCGCTTATCAAGGAGGCAAATGCTGCCTTTAGCAACGGCTACCGCCCGAACATCAGCGATTATCTGATGTGGGGCATCAACCACAAATCCTTCGGAGAAGTGGTGCTGCTGTTTTTGCCGTATATCCTGTATATCCTGTTTTTAGTGATCAGGATCGTTTGCGGACTGCGCGCAAATTCGAGCTATTACAAGCACTCGGTCGACGCTGTTAAAAAAATCAAAGCAGCCTCTTCGGAAGAGGTCAGCGATCTGAAATCGACAATCGCAAATTCAGGCGGTGTCAACCGACCGATCGCATGGGTTTGTCTTGTCTGTTACCTCATCTTATCTTTTGCATCATTTTTTATATAAACGGAGGGAAAAACCATGAAAGTCAGAAAAGCCGTCATCCCCGCTGCAGGTCTTGGAACAAGAGTCCTGCCCGCTACCAAATCCATGCCGAAAGAAATGCTGACCATCGTTGACAAACCTGCAATAGAATATATTGTAGAGGAAGCTGTCAGATCAGGGATCACTGACATTCTGATCATCACCAACCGCGGCAAAGGCGTGATCGAGGATCATTTCGACCGCAGTCCCGAACTTGAGGACAGACTTCTTGCATCCGGCAAGAAGGACGTTTACGATCAGGTCGTTTCGATCTCCAAACTTGCCAATATCTTCTTTATCAGACAAAAGGAAACAAAAGGGCTTGGTCACGCTGTGAGCTGCGCGCGTTCCTTTGTCGGGGACGAACCGTTTGCTGTGCTGTACGGCGATGATGTCATCATCGGTGATGATCCTGCCTGCGGACAGCTCATCCGTGCTTATGAAAAATACGGAAAAGCAGTCGTCGGTATCAAAGAAGTTTCCAGAGAAGCAATCTCAAAATACAGTTCTTTGAAAGTTGCTCCGCTTGAGGGCAATATGTACAGCTGCACCGATATGGTTGAAAAGCCAAAAACAGATGAAGAGGTTTTGTCGCTGTTTTCCGTTTTGGGAAGATGTGTGCTGACACCCGATATTTTCGATATTCTTGACCGCACAGCTCCCGGCGCAGGCGGAGAGATCCAGCTTACAGACGCTATGAAGACCCTTGCCCGTTCTGTCGGCATGACAGGCGTTGACTTTACTGGCAAACGCTATGATATGGGCGACAAGTTGGGCATTCTTCAGGCTACTGTTGAGATCGCCCTGAAAGACGCTGTTTTGGGTGAGCCTTTCAGAAACTATCTGAAAGAGATCTCGAAAACACTGTAACACTATTTTGCATTGAATTTCACGTAAGCGTCAGCGGCTGACCAATTTTATTTCGGGCGGACTTCGCACTGTCTTTCAACGCAGTGTTATCTGACGTTTACGTTAAATTTATTTCCTGCCCGTCAGGGTCGGGATACATATTTTTTAGGAGGAGAGAAACATGGCTGTTACTCTTAGTGATAAGCACTTGAAAAATTTCGTGTCTGAGGAGGAGTATGCTGCGATCGCACCGCAGATCGCTGCGTCTGCTGCTTTGCTGCACGATAAGAAAGGATTAGGAAATGACTTTGTCGGATGGGTAGACCTTCCTGTCAACTACGACAAAGAGGAATTTGCAAGGATTAAAGCGGCTGCTGAAAAGATCAAGTCGGACACCGACGTGTTTGTCGTGATCGGCATCGGAGGTTCTTACCTTGGCGCAAGAGCTGCAATCGAATTCCTGAAGTCCCCGAACTATAATAATCTGCCGAAAAACACACCCGATATCTACTTCACAGGCAATTCCATCAGCTCTACCGCTCTTTCTGAGCTGCTGACGATCTGCGAGGGCAAAAACGTTTCTATCAACATGATCTCTAAGTCCGGTACAACGACCGAGCCTGCCATCGCTTTCAGAGTGTTCAGAGAACTTCTCGAAAAGAAATACGGCAAGGAAGGCGCTAAGGAGAGGATCTACTGCACCACCGACAAGGCAAAGGGTACTTTGAAGAAGCTCGCTACTGAAGAAGGCTATGAGACTTTTGTTGTGCCGGATGACGTTGGCGGACGTTTCTCTGTGCTGACGGCTGTCGGTCTGCTGCCCATCGCTGTGGCAGGTCTGGACATTGACGCTCTGATGCAGGGCGCTGCAAATGCCCGTGAAGCGCTGATGGATACCGATCTTTCCAAAAACGACTGCTACAAATATGCTGCGATCCGCAACATCCTTTACCGCAAGGGTAAGTCTGTTGAGCTGCTTGTCAGCTATGAGCCTGCCTTTACAATGATGAGCGAATGGTGGAAACAGCTTTACGGCGAGAGCGAAGGCAAAGACAACAAAGGTCTCTTCCCTGCTTCTGTCGTTTTCTCTACCGATCTGCATTCTATGGGTCAGTACATACAGGACGGCAGACGTATCCTGTTTGAAACGGTCGTTCAGATCGATCGTCCGAAGTATGAGCTGACCATCGGCACAGACCCTGAAAACGTTGACGGTCTGAACTTCCTTGCAGGCAAGACGGTCGATTTCGTCAACAAGAAGGCTTTCGAGGGTACGGTTTTGGCACATTCAGACGGTAATGTTCCGAACATCATCCTGAATATCCCCGAAGTCAACGAAACAGAACTCGGCTACCTCATCTATTTCTTTGAAAAAGCCTGCGCTGTCAGCGGCTACACGATGGGTCTGAATCCCTTCAATCAGCCCGGCGTGGAAAGCTACAAAAAGAA
>ONYV01000097.1 GCA_900322105.1 uncultured Eubacteriales bacterium
CGTCTTTCTTTATTTGGCGTCTTTCCTCTTTTGCGGAAGATCAGAAACGCTACCACGGCAGCCACCAGCGCAAGCACACCGATAATGACCATCAGCACCCAATAGCTGTTGCCCTCGCCCTTTTTGAGATGCACTGACTGTGCCTCATCGGCAGGCTTGCCGCCCTCAAGCAAATACTTTTCATACTGCGCGCGGCTGAGTACGTTCACCGTCTGGGCTGTACCGTACTTTTTGAATTTCGGTGTTTCCGCCATTACCACTGCGCTGTAAGTACCTTCTGCGGCAGGCATCCAGCTTGCATAGTACACGCCCGACTGATCGGAGCTCATCGGAATAATGATCTTCTGATTGTTGCTGTCCGTCAGAACAGCGCTTACCTTGATGGTGCTGAGTATCGTCTGATCGTCCAGCAGCCCGTCCTTGTTGCGAATCGACGCAGACAGTGCCATTTCCGTATCGTCAGGTACCGTTTCACTGATATTCTGTTCGATATAAACAGAATAGTAGTCCATTCTGGTGACAGTGCAGTTGGATTCATCCACCTTGCTGAGTTTGATCTCCCAGTCGCCTGCGGCAGGATACAGCAGCTTTATCATTGTGTAGCTCCCTGTAGAGGAGACTGTGACCGCTTCATTGCCTTTCAGCGGAATGATTTTTCCCGAAGGATCTTTCACCTGCGGATCGAGTTCACTGAGCGTGAAAGGACTGCGCACGATGATGCTCACTGAAAAGACCGAATCGCTGTCAACATGAAACCTGACAGCGCCGCCTGTCAGCTTGATCTCTTCTCCTTCAAGCTGATAAATATTGCCGAAAATATCCGAGAAGATACCAACAAGCTCGTCTGAACTGGAAGTCTCATACCGAAGACCCTCGGTTTCTTCAGCGATCCTTTCCAGCTCTTCCTTTTTTAGTTTTCCGTTATAATTCAGACCCACAGCATATACGGGAATATGGTAATCATGCAGCGCCATGAGTGTGGTATCCATCTGATTTTCGGCATCCTCAAGCGTTCTGGCGCCTTTGGGAAGCGCCGTATTGCCGTCTGTCAGAAGAACGATCGCCTTCTGTCGGTGATCTTTTTTGATATGATCTTCGGTCAGCATATCTTCCGCTCTTTTCAGTCCGAGCGCAATATCCGTATAACCGTTGAGATCATACTTGATCTCAGACATCTTCTTTTTTGTTTCTTCCAGAGCAGCCTGATCGCTGACATTGACGATCTCATGCTCTGCAATGATCTCGTGGGTATACACCACGTAACCGATGCCGCAGGTATCGTCCAGCAGATCCGCAAACAGACGATACGCATCCAAAGCCACCTTTTTGGGGTCAGAATTCAGCATTGAGCCGCTGGCATCCAGCACAAACACCATGTCCAGATTCATCTGACCGTCGTTGATCGCCGCAGGCGCTGTTTCGCTGTTTGCCGATGATGCTCGGCTGCTGCTTTCCTCAGCGCTGACCGTCAGAAACAGACAGCTAAAGATCAGCAGAAAGGACACAGCGCACAGCAAAGCCTTTTGTATATTTCTTTTCATTTAGGTACATCCTCTCGTTGGTCATGATTCATTGAAATGCAGCACCGACTGCGTTTCAGACTTTTTCAGAGCAAAAAGCTCTGCCCCCTGACAGGTTTCCCCTTGCAAAAAACATAGACTGCACAGCAGCAGGATTCCCCCGTCCTACTGTTGAATATTTTTATCGGATCTTGATATGCACTTCACGCAGCTGCTGTTCGGTGACCTCTGTCGGAGAGCCCAAAAGCAGATCCTGCGCATTGCTGTTCATGGGGAATGCGATGACTTCACGGATATTTTCTTCTTCCGCCAAGAGCATCAGCATTCTGTCCACGCCGGGCGCCATGCCCGCATGAGGCGGTGCGCCGTATTTGAAAGCGTTATACAGTGATTTGAATTTTTCTTTCAGTTCTTCTTCGCTGTAGCCTGCGATCTCGAAGGCTTTGATCATAATATCAAGATCATGGTTACGGACAGCGCCGGAAGAAAGCTCTACGCCGTTGCATACGATATCATACTGATAAGCTAAAACATCTGTCGGCTCTTTTTCAAGCAGCGCCTGCATTCCGCCCTGCGGCATAGAGAACGGGTTATGGGTAAAGATCACCTTGCCTGTTTCCTCGTCGATCTCATACATCGGGAAATCGGTGATAAAGCACAGTTCAAAGCGGCTTTGGTCAATGAGGTTCAGACGGTTTGCTACTTCTGTACGGATCTGTCCTGCCAATTTCGGCGCCATATCCTTGCTGTCGGCGATGAAGTAGATCACATCTCCTGCCTTGGACGCATTGATCTCGATCAGCTTTTCTCTGTCGCCTTCCTTGAGGAACTTGTCAATCGGACCGTCAAAGGTCAGGTCGTCACGAACCTTGACATAGCCTAAGCCCTTCATGCCGATAGAGAGAGCAAACTCTTCCATATTCTTGAACCATTTTTTAGACTGAGCGGCGGCGCCGGGTACGTTGATGCTGCGAACGGTCTTTTTACGGAAGGGCGCAAAATCCGTTTCCTCAAACATCGGGCTGATGTCCTTGATGAGCAGCGGATTGCGCAGGTCGGGCTTGTCGGTACCGTAGGTGAGCATTGCTTCTGCAAAGGGTATCCTGCGGAAGGGCGGCGCTGATACTTCTTTTTTGGAGAACTTCTTGAAGGTCTCATACAGAATATCTTCAGCGGCGGCAAACACGTCTTCCTGCTCTGCAAACGCCATTTCAAAGTCAAGCTGATAAAACTCACCCGGAGAACGGTCGGCTCTTGCGTCCTCATCACGGAAGCAGGGCGCAATCTGGAAATACTTGTCAAATCCTGAAACCATCAGAAGCTGCTTGAAGATCTGAGGAGCCTGCGGCAGCGCATAGAACATTCCCTTGTGCTTTCTGCTGGGGATGAGGTAATCTCTTGCGCCCTCAGGAGAGGAGCAGGAGAGAATCGGCGTCTGGATCTCCAAAAAGCCCATTTCCGTCATTTTGTTTCGGAGGAAAGAGATCAGCTCAGAGCGCATGACGATATTGTTGTGAACCTTTTTGTTTCTCAGGTCGAGGAAACGATAGCGCAGACGCACATCTTCCTTGACTTCTCTGGAAGTCTGTATCTCAAACGGAAGATTCTGCGGAGCTTTGCCGAGAACGGTAATGTTTTCGGAATGGATCTCGACCATACCCGTAGCGATCTTAGGATTGATGGTATCCTCATCACGCTTGGTCACAGTGCCGCTGACGGTGACAGAGCATTCCTTGTTGATATCTTTGAGCAGAGCGTCATCATGCACGACCACCTGCACCACGCCGTAATGGTCACGGATATCGAGGAACATAACGCCGCCGTGGTCACGGATATTCTCTACCCAACCTGCCACACGCACGCTTTTTCCGATATCGGATTCTCTCAGCTCACCGCAGTAATGTGTGCGGTACGTATTTTCTTTTCGCATACATAGATCTTCCCTTCATATTACTTTATTGTCTATGGTGTTCCCAATTTACACTTTAACTATCGTATTATACCATAATTCAATCCGGCTTTCAATACCCCACGGAAATCAATTTTGAATGGGCGGTTACACGGGGAAAACCCTTTTCCTAAAACCGCTGAGTTTTTGGATGACCAAAGAGCCTGTGAGTACAAAACAAAAAGTTTGCAGGAGGTTCGGAGGACGGAATTCTCTGATAACATTCAGGCAATCAAAAACGGCTGCTTCCGAATACAGAAACAGCCGCTGTTTTTAATGTGTTTCGGGAAGTTTGTAAATGCACACAGCAACTTACAGACCGTGTTTCCCTTGTTTGCTGTCAGAAGACGGAGTGTCTTTCTTGTCAGCAGGTTTTTTCGTCTTGCTCTTTACCTTGTCGTATACATCGCTGCTGAAATCACGCAGATGACTGAAAAAGGACGCACCGAGCGCAACAACGATCAACACCAGCGCCATCATTGCCAATGCAAACATCCTGCGTCACTCCTTTTTCAGACGAGTATACAGCGTTCAGACATCATAGGGTTTGAAGAAATCCATCAGCTTTGCAAAATCTTCCTCTGCCATTTCGTCGGTCGAGTTGCGGTACAGCAGCAGCGAACCGTCATCCTCGGGATCACGAAGATTCTCGGGGATATTGAAGTTGAGCGTAGAAAGATACTTTTCCCAGTTAGCGAGCTTCCACACATCTCTGTCAGAGTTGCGGTCGATCATTCTCTGGTGACAAACCTCAGGATCGGTCACCACCCAGATCACGGTCAGCTTTGCGCCGTACTCTGCGAGCTTTTCCCTCAAATTCCTGATATACTCATCATCCCTGATCTCTCTTGTGAAGGGTGCGTTCACCATGACAAGGTTATCATAGCGCAGCGCCTCAAACGCAAGGTCGAGGATCACTTCATATTCATAATCCCTGATCTCTTTCTCAAAGAACTTAGAGCTGCGGTTATATTCTTCTCCTGCCACAGCAAAGATCTGTTTGGAAAGCGGAATGAGCGTATCCTTATCGAGATAGACAACATGATGCAGTTCGGTCGCTAACTTTCTTGACAGCTTGGTTTTTCCGCAGGCTGGCGGTGAAGTCACAAAAATCAGTCTTTTTTCCATAGTCAAAAACTCCCTTTTTTAACAGTCTATATGATAGCCCCGCAAAAAACGGAGCTGTTACGATTTTTACCCCGAAATCGGAGCGTTGCCCAAAGATTCTATTTTATGATAACATATTCCTTCCAAAAAATCTATATTTTTTTCAAATTTCATAACACAAAATTTTCATTTTCTTTCAATTTAGATATTTTAAGAGCATGATGTCATGATTATTCTATCATTTATTTCCCTATTCCGAAACCTATCCCACCTCACAGTGTTTTCCTGTGAGCAAAATTTTCGACGCCATATTCTTTACCTATTGAAATACAACAGGAAATTTGCTACAATATAATACGTTAAACTGCTTGATACGTTACAAAAAATAATCAGATAAGGTTGTTGCTATATGGGAAAAGAGATCAAAACAAACGCTATGAGAAAACTGGACAGTATGAAGATCCCATACGAAAAGCATGAGTATGCATCAGAACAGGCACTCAGCGGCAGTGAAGTTGCCGCTGTGCTGGGGCAAGATCCGAAGCAGGTGTTCAAAACACTGGTGACAGCAGGAAAGTCGGGTCAGCACTATGTGTTCATGGTACCTGTGGAAGAAGAGCTTGACCTCAAAAAAGCGGCTTTGGCTGTCGGGGAAAAATCCGTTGCTATGGTGAAGTCTAAAGAGCTTTTGCCGCTGACAGGCTATATCCACGGCGGCTGCTCACCGATCGGAATGAAAAAATTCTTTACGACCATCGTCCATTCCACCGCAGAGAATTTTGACACCATCCTGTTCAGCGGCGGCAGGATCGGACTTCAGGTCGAGCTTTCTCTCGACTCCCTCAAAAAAGTGATTCCCCTTACGCTTAGCGATATCATTCAGAAATCATAACAAAATGCATTCAGACTCAACGAGGTGACGCATCACATGGAACTAACTTATGTAGAAAAAGCACACAATGTACTAAACGAAGTCAACAAAGCCGTACTCGGCGAGGATATCCCCGGAGTAGGAAAAACCACCCTTGCCACCGCATTTTCCAAAGCAATGGGACTGGAAAGCCGCAGAGTGCAGTTCACGCCTGACGTAATGCCCTCCGATCTCACAGGCTTTTCTGTCTACCGCAGGGAAGAAGAAAAATTCGTCTATCAGGAGGGCAGCATATTTTGCAATATCCTGCTTGCAGACGAGATCAACCGTACTTCTCCGAAGACCCAGTCTGCGCTGCTCGAAGTCATGGAGGAACGCAAGGTCTCCGTTGACGGCGTAACAAGGGACGCGCCTTCTCCTTTTCTGGTCATCGCAACACAAAACCCTTCCGGTACGGCAGGCACACAGCTTCTGCCCGAAGCGCAGATCGACCGTTTCATGATCACCCTGACGCTTGGCTATCCCGACTACCTCAGCGAACTTGAGATCGCACGCACCGCAGGTTCAGGCAGCCGCAACGACAATATACAGCCCGTCATCACCAAAGAGGATTTCCTCACCATGCAGCAGCAGATCCACGAAACCTACATCAAAGATATCGTATACGATTATATCATCAAGCTCATCTCCGCTACCCGAAACCACCCGTACATTGAACGCGGCGCAAGTCCCCGCGCTACCATCGCTCTTGTCAAAACTTCAAAAGCCTACGCATGGCTTCAGGGCAGGGATTATGTTGTTCCGGCAGACATCATCGCTCAGCTTCCCTTTGTGCTCTTTCACCGCATGACACTCAATATGTCCGCCCGCATGAGCGGCAGCAAGCGGCAGGATATTCTTGCGGATATCCTCAAAAGAGTACCCCAGCCCTATCTGGGCGCTAAACAGTGAAGGGGCTTGCCGTTTTGATGGTAATATTCATCTTCTGGTACTTTGCAGGAATGTTCCGTCAGTTTGAACTCATGACGGCTGCGCTTTGCATCGCTGTGCTGACGATCCTGCTGACGATCCTTGCGATCTACCAGAAACGCCGTCTTAGTCTGCGGCTGAAAAAGACAAGAGATATTGCCTTCAAAAAAGTTGAAAAAGAGATCGCTGTCCTTGCCGAAAACAAAAGCGCTTTGCCTGTCAACCGCTTTCAGGTCAGGCTCAGACTGCGCTATATGACGGATCGGAAAGCTACACGCAAAAAATACATCGGATGCGCAGGCAGCAAAAAGATGAACGAAGAAAATTTTTCCTCCTTCTACCTGTACGCCCCACTCTGCGGTATTCTGGAGATCTCCCTGCTTCGTCTGACCGTATTCGATCCGCTTTCTGTGTTTTCTTCGGGAAAAAAGCTGCGTGAAAGCGGTCAGCTTTTAGTGTTTCCGATCGAAAAACCGATGCAGATCATCCTGCCTTCCTCCGGCAGTCATGACAACATCCCACTCACCGACACCAGCACTCCCAAAAAGGGCGACGATCATTCGGAAGTACGCCTGATCCGTGAATATCGGGAAGGCGACCTTCTGCGGCACATTCATCAGAATTACAGTGCCAAAACAGACTCTCTCTATGTCAAGGAATTCAGCCGTGAAAATGACTTTATCCTTGATCTGCTTCTGGACACCTCCTTTAACGATACCTCCACCGAGGATTGGGACGCTTTTTACGAGATCATCTTCTCTGTCATGACCTCCATGCTGCGCCTTGAATACACACTGAACGTCTTTTACTTCGACCGAAGCAGGAACGGGCTGATGGAATTTCGTGTTTCCGATTCCGCCGACTGCGCCGAACTGATGGCGCAGGTCTACCTTGCCGACAAAAAATGCACCCATGAGGAACTGTACGGTAATTCAGATCTTCACAGAACAGACCTCATGGTCATCAATACCCATGCCGAATGGTTCTGCGCAGGAAAACCGATCTACCGTTTTCACAAAGAACTTGTCGAAAAAGAGCTGTCCTCTGTAGTGTTCCGACTATAAGCCCATGCGCCCTGTTGATAACGATACTTGTCTTTTATCCCTATTACTTACATTTTCCGACCGTCCGTTACCTGTTTTTTGCGGAGGTGATATACTATCAAACGTTCAAATCATCATAAAATCACCGTCAGCACAGTTAAAAATTTTCAGGACAAAACGCTTCGCAAAGAAGAACTGCAAAAGCGCCGCATGATTTCTTCCTCTCCGCTGCTTCTGATCCTCTACCTTTGCGGCTGCGCAGGGATCATCCTCAGTCTTGGCGATCTGATCGGTATGCCGTTCACCATAGGGCTGCTGCTCTTCGGCTTTGTCACGATCCTGAACCTGATCTTCTGGTTCTGCTATATGCGATTTAACAAACGCTTTATCTACGTCACGCTGGGCATTATCCTGTTTTTTTCTCTGCTCCTGAGTCCGCAGATCTATTTTCTTACCGGCAGGATCAAATATATGGTAACACACGGTTATTCTCTGAGCCTGCTGCAGCTGAACACGGGCTTTGTACTGATCGTTGTTTTTCTCCTGACGTTTTTACTGTTCTGTCTGGAATTTATCCTGCGCAGCCATGCGCTTTTGCTGCTCTGTGGTCTTGCGCTCATGCTGCTGACGCCTGTTTTCGGTCATTCCATGAACCTCTTTACCATGCTGCTGCTCGGTGTGTTTGAATTTGGCTTCATCGTTGTCAATATGTCCGAAAAGCGAAGTCTGCGCAACGTGATGAATATGCCCAAACGAGCGCATATCAATCTGCTTTGTGTGCTGCTGATCCTTGCTGTCATCGGTATCTCCTTTTTGCCTGCGCTGCTGATCGAAAGAAGTGCTGAGACCGATCTTTTCTCGTGGGCAAATAACACCGACAGCTTCATCAAGAATACGATCTCCGCTCTGACAGGCAATTCCTCTGACGGCAGTGTCAACAGCGGCAATATCAACCGCGGCAACCTCTACCAAAGCGGCAGAAACCAACTGATGGTATCGGTCAGCAGCCGTCCCAACTCTAATCTATATCTCAAAGGCTATACGGGCCGCAATTACGATGACAGCAATTGGGACAATGCCTTTAACTATGAACAGACCATGCTCAACAGCAGCTGGGATAACACAGAATCTATCATCGGGGATGTTTTTTTTCAAGCCTACAACGAACCGTCCGGTGCGATCCCCTATTCCTTCTATTATCTTCTCTACGATACCAACGACCCGATCTCTGAGATTTATTATATGATCGCAAAGGACACCGAGCTGAATAATGAATATTTTGAAACCGTTGAGATCGACGGTGTGCGCTACCTTCAGGTAAACGCCGATCAGCAATCGGCAGGATACATTCATAACCCGAACAGCACGCATATCTATATCAACAACCTCGCCTCTCAAAGCGGAAGAACTTTCTACCGCCCCTATTACTCCCAGAAAAGTGAAGTAAGGATCATATCAGAAACGATGCGCTATAACGGCTACAGCAATTCCTATCTTTCCGAAGAAGATATCAATGCTGCCGATCAGTGGGATGATAACCCTATCTTCCAACAGATCATTGATCTTTACTGCGAACAGATCAAGCAGGAATACACCTCATACCCCTCAGACACTTTCAGACGTCTGGAAGAGCTTTGCAGAGCAGAACCGCTGACAGAACTGAATGATGTGACAACTTTCATTCTCGTCACCCTGCAAAACCAATGCACCTATTCCACCACCCCCGGCAACACACCCTATAACAAAGACGTGATCGACTATTTCCTCTTTGACAATCATCAGGGCTACTGTGTACATTTTGCCTCTGCTGCGACGCTGATGTACCGAATGTACGGCATTCCGGCAAGATACGTCACGGGCTTTGTCGCTTCTCCTGCGGATTTCAGCGCCAACGAGCAATATCAGGGCTACTATACCGCCACACTGACAGACAAATCTGCTCACGCATGGGTCGAGATCTTTCTCAAGGACTACGGCTGGGTGCCTGTCGAGGTCACACCGAACAGTGACGGCGACATGAGAGCCGTCTATCCCGGCTATAATGAAACCATCATGTACACCACGATGGCAAAGCACAACTGGTCATTCCGTAATACTAACGGCAGCAGTACTAATGCAGACAATAACATTGACAATGCGAATGCGCAGGGCAGCGGACTTGTCACCTATATCATTTTCATGTGCGGTGTTCCGCTTGCCTTCATCGGACTGATCGTCTTTTTCGTCATCCGCAGGCGCCGTATCATCTCTTCACTTCCGACAAAGCCGTGTACGTTCCTTTTCGACCGTATGATGCGCACGCTTCATTATTCAAAACTCCTGCGCTCCTATACAGGCTCGGAAGAAGATTTCCCCGCGGCGCTCTCCAAAGCGATTCCTGAGCTGTCACTTGACGATACAAACCATATCATCTCCGTGATGCTCCGGAATAACTATTCTGCCGCCGCACCTTC